>JAHIFK010000186.1 GCA_018900975.1 Methanobacteriota archaeon | reverse complement strand
CTTTTGAATTCCGGTGTAATTTCTGAAGATTATTTTAAAAAGGTACATTCAGATTCAGTGATTTTGATGCAAAATCACTTTGCGTCTTTAACACACGGTTTTGTAGGTGCAGACCTAGCCGCACTTGCAAGAGAGGCAGCTATGTGTTCTATCAGACGTGTACTTCCGGAAATTGACCTTGATATGCATAGCATCCCGGCAGAGATACTGAACAAGATGACAGTGACCTCGGATGATTTTAATAATGCCCTGCGTGAGATGTCGCCCTCTGCGCTTCGTGAAGTGTTCATCGAGTCGCCGAACGTCCACTGGAGCGATATCGGAGGAGGTGAAGATGTGAAGCAGGAGTTGAAAGAGGCTGTTGAATGGCCTATGACATATCCTGCGCTGTTCAAACATCTTTCAGCGCGACCCCCAAAGGGCATATTGCTCTACGGTCCTCCGGGTACAGGAAAGACCATGCTTGCAAAAGCTGTTGCCACAGAGAGCCAGGCGAATTTCATCAGTGTGAAAGGACCTGAGTTCCTGTCCAAGTGGGTCGGAGAGAGTGAGAAAGCTGTGCGCGAAACATTCAGGAAAGCAAAACAATCGGCTCCGTGCATAATATTCTTTGATGAGATCGATTCCATAGCTCCCGCGCGCGGGACCGGAGGAGATTCACACGTCGCAGAGAGAGTGGTCAGCCAGATGCTGTCAGAGATAGATGGGCTTGAAGAGCTGCATAACGTAACAGTAATTGCGGCAACCAACAGGCCGGACATCCTTGACCCCGCGCTATTGCGCCCCGGCAGGATAGACCGTCTTGTACTTGTGTCCCCGC
Source organism: Methanobacteriota archaeon (assembly GCA_018900975.1). Taxonomy (GTDB): domain Archaea; phylum Halobacteriota; class Methanosarcinia; order Methanosarcinales; family Methanoperedenaceae; genus Methanoperedens. The sequence goes on along the minus strand of JAHIFK010000186.1, from coordinate 4,242 downwards.
CCGATGAAAAGGCAAGATATGAGATATTCACTATACACCTTGCAAAAAAGCCGATAGATAGCGATGTGGACCTTAACATCCTTGCAAAAGATACAGAGGAATTCACAGGCGCAGATATTGCATCGGTATGCAATGAAGCCACGATGCTTGCGATAAGGGAGTATGTGAACTCAGGCAAACCCACAGGTGAAGGCGAAATAACAGAACTGAAGGTTGGATATCATCATTTCAGGGACGCCATGACAAAAGTAAAGCCGTATTCCAAAAAAGAAATGGAGAAATATAAGAAGATATCCGAGAATTTCATATATCAGTAAGAAGCATAATATAATGTTTTATCTACAATGAGCCAATATAATTAATTACTGTATGAACGAAAAAATAATTCTGCGCGTGGCTGAGGCGCATCATAGGGATGCAGGCAGGGATATAGCGCGAATAGACCGCGACCTGATGGACAGACTTGGACTCTCAAGCGGTGATGTCATCTTTGTGATCGGAAAGGAGAAGGCATGCGCACTTGTTGGACCAGGATATCCTGAGGATCAGGGATACGAAATCATCAGGATAGACGGGAATATCAGGAACAATGCGCGTGTGGGAATAGACGATAAAGTGTACATAGAGAAATCTTCTGCACAGGCGGCGAACAGGATAGTCCTGGCGCCAACTCAGCAGATCAGGCTTGTTGGAGGGCCACAATACCTGCAGCGGCTGCTTGAGGGAAGACCTGTAATTAAAGGACAGCGCCTGCGCGTGGAGACAGTAAGCAATCCCCTGTCATTTATAGTGGTATCGACACAGCCTGTCGGACCTGTTATGGTTGCAAGGAATACCAGTATTATTGTAAAAGAACAGATCATCGAAGAACTGGATGTGCGCCCAACTCACCTGTCTTATGAAGATATCGGGGGATTGAGACGGGAGATCGGACTTATACGGGAAATGATAGAGCTTCCGCTGCGGCATCCCGAGCTTTTCCAGAAGCTGGGCATCGACCCGCCCAAAGGAGTGATGCTCTTCGGACCTCCTGGTACTGGAAAGACCATGATAGCAAAAGCCGTGGCGAACGAAACCGATGCGAATTTCCTGTCGATAAGCGGTCCTGAGATAATGAGCAAATACTACGGAGAGAGCGAGAAACATATACGGGAGATCTTCGAGGAAGCAGAGAAGACCGCTCCTGCCATCATTTTCATCGACGAGATAGACAGCATCGCACCCAAGAGAGAGGAAGTCACGGGCGAGGTTGAGCGGCGCGTGGTTGCGCAGTTGTTGTCGCTCATGGACGGCCTGAAGTCAAGGGGTCAGGTGATAGTCATTGCAGCCACCAACAGACCGAACGCAATTGACATGGCTCTGCGCCGCGGCGGGAGATTCGACCGCGAAATAGAGATCGGTATCCCTGATAAGCTGGGACGGCTTGAGGTGCTTCAGGTGCATACGCGCGGCATGCCGCTGTCAGCGGACATGGCAGAAGAGAAGGGGCTGCGCGAGATAGCGGACATGACGCACGGTTTCGTGGGCGCAGATATATCATCGCTGTGCAAGGAGGCTGCGATGCACGCCATCAGGCTGATACTTCCCATGATCAATATCGAGGAGGAAATACCTGCTGAGATAATGGAGACACTTGTAGTGACAAGAGAAGATTTCCACGATGCGTTCAGGAACATCGAGCCGTCTGCGCTAAGAGAAGTCTTTATCGAAGTGCCGGATGTGAGATGGGATGACATAGGCGGGCTTGAAGTGGCAAAGCAGGAACTCATCGAAGCAGTAGAATGGCCGCTCAAATACCCTGAAGCTTTTGAAGCCATCAATACCAGACCCCCTAAGGGCGTGCTGCTGTTTGGTCCACCCGGCACTGGCAAGACGATGCTTGCTAAAGCGGTGGCTACAGAGAGCGAAGCTAATTTCATAAGCATAAAAGGTCCTGAACTCCTGAGCAAATACGTGGGTGAATCCGAGCGGGTCGTAAGGGAAACATTCAGGAAAGCCCGCCAGTCAGCTCCAGCTATAATTTTCTTTGACGAAATAGATTCAATCGCGCCAACGCGCGGAGGATCTTTAGATTCAGGTGTCACTGAAAGGGTAGTGAGCCAGATACTTACCGAACTTGACGGGCTCGAAGAGCTAAAGGATGTAGTTATTGTGGCTGCCACCAATCGCCCTGATATGGTGGACCCTGCTCTCCTTCGCCCTGGAAGACTTGACAGGCTTATATATATCAGACCGCCAGATTTGAGAGAGAGAGAATTGATATTCGCTCTCCATCTCAAGGGTAAACCACTGTATCCCGGCGTCGAGGTAAAAAAGCTTTCAGAAATGACAGATGGTTATTCTGGCGCGGATATCGAGGCTTTATGCCGCGAGGCTGCCATGCTTGCGCTCAGGGACAGCATTAAACATGGTATGGAAAGGGAGGAAGTCATCCAGGCAGCCCGTGCTGTCAGTATTACAACTGAGCATTTTAGAAAAGCTTTTTGTATGGTAAGACCAACTCCTAGTGATTTGAAAGTATTTGAATCCATGACTGATTTTAGAAAAGCCGTCCATAAACATAAAAAGAAAAAGGTAAAATAAAACATGAAAAAAAAGAACCCCGTTGAAGAACTAATAAAACTGCTGGAAGAGACCGTCCGAGGAATGCAGGAAGGGGGGACATCGATATTCATTGATGTTTCGATAAATCCGTGCCAGAATATGTTTCCTGCCTCACAGGAAGTTATTGTCCACAAGAAAAATAATACATCAGTGGACATTCTTGAGACCGAGAAAAACATACATGCACTGTTAGGACTTCCAGGAGTGGAAAAGAAGGATATAATTCTTTCATGCAACGGCTGTGTGCTTGAGGTAAAATCTGGCAATCAAAAAAATATCGAGATTATTGAACTGCCTGCAAGAGTTATTAAGACCGGAATGAAGGTCACATTCAAAAATGAGATACTCGAAGTCGTTTTTAATAAATCAAAAAAGGGCGTCTCAAAAAAGAAAAATTAAAATATAAAAAAAATAGAAGCAGGCTTATGCCTACTTCTTTCCTGCCGGTGGCGCGGCAGCTTTTGGCTCTTCTTTCTTTGGCTCAGCCGGTGGTTTAGGCGGTATGGTCTGAGTCCTGAACAGGTCGCTGATGCTCTCTTTCGGCGCTCCTGGAGCAGGAGGCTTGACGTCGGTGCTCAGTCCCATGAGATGAGCTACTAATACGACAAGGTCATCCATGTACATATCCATCTTTAGTTCATCCCTTCCATCGATAAGATTGCGCCTGCAGAACGGACATGTACTTATTAATACCTGAGCACCAGTTGCCTTTGCATCGTTCATGCGCGCTTTGGCAACAGCAAGTGCAAGGTCTGGAATGCCAGCTTTCACGCCTCCACCCGCGCCGCAGCACCGCTGCTCATCTCTGTTTCTTTCCATCTCCACGAATTTCACGCCAGGCATGCTCTTTAAAACCTTTCTCGGCTCCTCAAACACGCCCACGTGTCTCCCGAGATGGCATGGATCATGATAGGTGACAGTTTTATCAAAACTCTTCTCCCATTTTATCTTTCCTGCATCTATTTGTTCAGCTAAGAACTGAGACATATGTACTGATTCAAAAGGAAGTTCTTTTCCATACTGTCTAGGCCAGTCAATCTTGGATGCCCTGAAACAACCTGCGCAAGCAAATAACACTCGCTTTGCTCCTCTTGCCTTCAGTGCTTCAATATTGTGGATGGCTGCTTTCTTCGGCGTATCATTTATATGTTGCTGCCCAGTCCTTATGAGTGCTGAGGTACAGCACCACTCGTCTTCCCCGAGAACCATGAAAGGAACATTAAGCTTGTTCAGTATCCTTGCAGTGCTGACGCCGAGAACCTGCTGGTTGTACCCGGCGGTGCAGCCGATGAAGTATGCTATATCGGATTTTTCTGCTATCTTGATATCAGGCGTCATCCAGGCAAGTCTGTCCTTCTGCTGCTTGAGATATGGGTTGTGGCCTTCCTCAATGAGTTTGGGGAAAAGGCTCTGCTTCCCGTATGGACCTGTTCCGTGCTTCACCATGTTCGCGCGTGTGGATTCCCATAATTCAATAGTATTGATACCTGCCGGGCACACTGTGCCGCACATTCCGCATGTTGTGCAGTTGTAAAGGTCATCTGTGAACTTCTTTATTTCTTCCGGGGATATCTTGTCAGGTCCAAAGAGCCTTGCCTTGAGACCATAACTCTTGTTCATGAATTGTTTCCATCTCTG
>JAHIFK010000014.1 GCA_018900975.1 Methanobacteriota archaeon | reverse complement strand
GCCATGATAAGGCTGTACAATGACAGGATAATTACTGCACTGAGCAGATCCTTCACCGAAATAGCGGCAATTGCTGCGACAACAAGGAACAACAGCATTGCAATATCAAGCGCCCATATCATATTATTGCTTCCTCCATGCCTGTAGTCCGACTTTATAAGCCGCCCGTGCTATTGCATGGGTGGCAACGGGATTTACAATGAAAATTAATATGACAAGGAATAGCAGTTTTATGCTGATAAAGTTAAGGCCATTGTATATAATTAATCCAATGAGGGTCAATCCTACTCCAAGGGTATCACATTTTCCAGTGGCATGCATCCTTGAATAGAAATCAGGAAGCCTGAGTAAACCTATAGTGCCGACTACAATGAAGAATAACCCAAATAGTATGAAAACCGCGGAAATCACATTAAATATATTTATGAGCATTTTGTTCACCTCAATATTTCGTTGCTGCTATGGTCATTATGAAATTCAACAGTGCATACACCAGGGCAATGTCCAGAAAATGGGGCCTGCCATAGATAAAACCAATAAGCACCAATAACAGTATGGTCTTTGTCCCGATCACGTTCACTGCAATTATCCTGTTAAATAACCCAGGGCCGTGTATGGCACGGTACAGTGAGATAAAACTCGTAAATATGAGTATCAATCCTGCCAGCACAAACAGGTCTTCCATCTATTCATCCTCCATAAACACATGCGCCACTTTTTTTTCCATTGCGCCTTCAAGCAGATCGTCAGCCAATTTCTTTGCAAGTGCATGAATTACAAATGTGTTATCATCGATATCCACGGTCACTGTGCCCGGGGTCAATGTGATCGAATTAGCAAGGATAGTCCTGGAAAGGTCGGTTTTCAGACCTGAATCAAATGTTATCATGACCGGGTCTATCGGCATCTTAGGGTCAAGAACCCTTTTTGCGACATCCACGTTCGAAAGGACAATCTGGTATAATAACCAGGGTAAATATGAAATGAACCTGATCAGTTTTTTGAAATTGTTCCCCCTATCTTCATTTACAAACACCATATCATAAGTAAAGAGTGATACCAATAACGTACTGATTAAGCCAAAAGTCAGATGGAACCAGTCCAAATAAGTAGATAAAAGGAGCCAAAAAGAAAGCAATAAGATATAAAGTAGAATAAATCTTTTTAGTTTCACTTTTTTCATCCCTATTATTAATTATTTTACCATCATTTTTCCCTTTCTTCATCCCATAAGTATTATTAAAACATTGCGGTTTTCTTTTCCCAGTATCTTTTCCCAGCAATTATACGGAGAAAGCTAAATCTGAAATCAATAAAATTCATTACCAAAAATCTTAAACTTCAGAGGTTATTCAGGGACTACCCTTTCAATTCTTGAACCCCTTACAACCAGGACAGAGCACCTGGCTGTGGACGCCACCTTTTCTGATATACTTCCTACCCCCATTAATGATATTAGACTTTTTCCAGTGCTGCCCAGTACGACCAGATCTATCTTCTGGTTTTTTACAATTTTGAGTATTTCAGAGGCAGTTTTTCCATCTTTTACGATTATTTCTGCGGTAACCCTTTTTTTCTCTGCCATTTTCCTGACATCGTCCGCGATTCTGGCAGCATCGTCCAGCAGGAGCTGTCGCATTCGTCTGATAATGGATTCCGGATATGTCAATGTTTCCCCCAGTACTCTCCCCCTTCTAACTTCGTCAAGGGTAGTGACATGCCTTTTAATGATCTTTTCTTTGGAATCGATAATGGTACATACATATACTTCGGCATTGTACCGTCTTGCAATGCTCATGCCGAACTGGGCAGCATACATTGCGTCCTTTGACCCGTCAGTTGGGATGAGTATCTTTTTGTAATGTTCTCTGTTTTCAGTGTCCCGCACCAGCAGAACATGTGATTTGCTCAACCGAAGTACACGATTTGCAACAGTTCCAACAGGTGCTGTCTCAACATGCCCCTTTCCAGTCGCTGCCATTATTATCAAATTTGCATCTATTGCATTAGCTTCATTAAGTATTTGCTCGATCGGAGATCCCGAAAGCACCTTCGTTGATCTGACTGTTATCCCTTCACTTTCAGCCAGTCTTCTTACCTGATCGACATATTCTCTACCT
>JAHIFK010000185.1 GCA_018900975.1 Methanobacteriota archaeon | reverse complement strand
CCATATCTATCTGTGCACGTGTAACATCTTTTCGTGCAGCTTTATCTGATGCTATTGATTTTTTTGCTATCAACAATTCGTCCTGGAATTCTTTCTGTTTTTCAAGGGCATTTCTTGCGCCAATTGGAACGCTTGCAGTCGCTATCTGGTCTCTGGGATTATGGCAGACGCTGCACAGAGCTGTCATTTCAGAGGCTTTTAGCACCTTAAAAGTGTGCGGCCTGTGACATGTGACACATGAAGGAGCGCGGGATTCAGCTTTTAATCTCTGGTAATGCATGGTATTCTTGAAATGCTCCATTTCTTCAGCGTGACATTTCCCGCAGGTATCGGGAACATTTGTATAATAAACAGGGCTTTCAGTGTCAGTTCGTTGGACCATGTTCTTATGTGCCCCTGCTTTATCCTCCACCTTAGGGTTGCCGCCGTGGCATACCTCACATGTAACGCCTTTTAAAGCATGTACAGATTCAGACCATTGCTGATAATTTGCGGTTGCAAGCTGCCTTACGCGGTCCTCATGACACTCAAGCGAACATACCACGTTCTTTTCAAGATGTTCTACCCTTATCTGGTTAAACTGCTTCTGGATCTCGATAAATGGAGATATTGTTTTATGACAATCGATACATGAATTATCAGAAGCGGTTACATTTGGAACAACAAGTAAAAAAATTCCAGTTAGTATTATAAATACACCCATTCTCATTTGCATTTTTCCTTCCTACTTTTTTATTTAACGTTTTTATGCGTTTGACGTTTTTATAGTTATGCGTTTTTAATATGCGTTTTTAGGATTTCTTCATCTATTGTTTTGTATAAATAGCTTTTGGTTTTTTTTGCACAATTCATTGTAGAATTCATTAGAGACATTTATTATCATTGCAGTACATAAAAATCATTCAATTGATCATGAAAAAAAGGAGATGAAATGGATATACGAAATAATCGTAGTGAGCATCCCTCCTTTTTCTCTTCTCCCTTACAGATACAGCATCCTTCTGCAGTTGCTGCTTCTTCTGGTCATTGGTCTGATACTGGGCTTCATCTTTGACCTGAAAACTGTTTCGCTTCTTTATGGTTCTATCGGGATACTTGTCGCCGTATCGTGGAGCCTGCTGATACTCCAGCTTGGTCCGACCCTGCGCAAATTCAGGGCGCCGCTCAGTATGAATGAAAATGAACTGCTTGAGCGGTACAGGGGGATACTCTTTCACAGGAAACACTACGAAGCGTTACCAGGACTTGCCATATTTATCACTTTCATGGTTTATTTATTCAATTTCGGGTCGAATCTGATCGAATACTGGCTCGGGAAAGACCCCAGCATCGTCCTGCTATTGTTCGTAAGCCTTCTCATCTGGGACATCTGCTACAGGATGGGACTTGGGGTATGGACATCCATCCTTGCGCTCTGGAGGTCTATCAACCTGAAAAAGCTTGCTGAAAAAAGGATAGAACTCGAACATACGCCGTATACTGAATTGAGATACCTCAGAAAACTTGATATTAACAACGTTTTCTTCGGTATAATCTCGCTCTTGCTACTGCCAATCATCCAGCAGGATAATTACCTTGTATCAATAATCCTTGCATATTTTCTCTTTATATCATTGACATCTGTGACATCGGCTTATCTCGTCTCAAAAGTCCCCTGGCTTCCTCCTGACATATACAACCTTGTCCGGGATTCCAGTTTCGCATATGTTGGAAATTCCCTGAAGGGTGTCACACACGTCACGCCCGTTGTCTATATTTTCGATGGACAGAGTATTTTTTTTAATACCTCAAAAGAAGCAAAGAAAATGAAAATTATGAAAAAGAACAAAAAGGTTGCTTTTCTTATTGACAAGCGTGACACGAGTAACATTTACGAGAACAAGGCTCTCCTTGTAACAGGTGAAGTCAAGATATACGGGCTTACTGACATACCATTTCGCTTTATCCAGATGCTTGCTGCGCGAACTTTATTCCTCACAAAATATCCGGATTACACAAGAAAATACGCCACATCAGAACTTCCAAAAGCGTGGCAGTTAACCCCGATAATTTCAAGAATACTGGTTGAAATAAAACCAGTCAAGATAATATACTGGAGAGGGGCAAAACAGATAACTGTGCCGGTGTGATCATGAAAATCCCAGATGAGATGCTAAATATCCTGTACGGGAACTACTTCGGATACGTTTGCACAAGCGACAGGAACGACCAGCCGCATATTACCCCTGTTTTTTTCATTTACGAAGAACCGTTGCAGAAGATATTTTTTATTACTAACGACAGGTCAAAAAAGGTAAAGAACCTGATTGAGAACCCGAATGTCAGCATGACAGTGGATATCAGGGATACGAAAAATCCCTTCAATAACGAAGGCGTGATGGTGCAGGGTACAGCTGAGATAACAGAAAGGGGCCCCATCTATTTCCTTTCAGAGGAAACGCTGCAACTATACCGGGATATCTATCTGGAATTTAAGGGAAAATACCAGGCTGTAATAGAGAACAGGCCCTTGGGGGAGAACGACGTGATAGTTCAGATAAAGATTAAAAAAATGGTATACTGGAAAGGACCGCATTTCAAGTCAGTAAAACTGGGTTAGACGATGTATAATGATACCATTACATCGCGCTGCAAGATATATGAGCAGATACCTCACGGTTCAAGAGTGCTGGAGATAGGATGCGCTGACGGCAGGCTTGCGAATATGCTGACCATTAAAAAGAAATGCAAGGTTTACTGCGTGGAGAAAGACCATGCGATGGCATGCATAGCAAGAGGGAAATGCGAACAGATGCTCAATATCGATATAGAAAGTACTGCACTTCCCTTTGATAATGGGTTTTTTGACTGCATGATCATGGGCAATGTGCTTGAGCATATGGTAGAGCCGGAAAAGGTACTTAAGGATATAAGAAAATATCTTTCAGACGACAGTTTTCTCATTTATTCCGTCCCCAGCATAGTGAACTGGCACTCCAGGCTGACAATTTTTTTCGGGAAGTTCGAGTACGCGGACAGAGGTGTGTTTGATAGAACGCACCTGCATTTTTATAACCTGAATTCAGCAAAAAAGTTGGCTTCTGATGCCGGGTACACAATCGAATGGCTTGATGTTACGCCCAGCATATATTTCTATAAGAAGAGGTTGAATTTCCTGTGGTACAGGATGGCTTTGCTGTGGAAAAACATGTTTGCGGATGAGTTCATAATAAGGGCAAAAAAAGATATGGCAGTAACTGGCTAAGGGCTGAGTCAAACGCGGGCACACCCAACCTCAGCAGAGCTGAGGGGTATAGCGATTAAAAATATAGCAGTAAATTGCGTTTATGAGTACATCGGATTATAACTCGCCCTTAGCGCCATGTGTATCTGCTCTATAAAGACCTCGGCAGGCTGCGCTCCCACGAAAGATGTATTCTCGTTAATAACCACATGCGGGACGCTCATCACGCTGTACCTCTGGACAATATAGGGGAATTCTGTCATCTCGATGACATCAGCCCGTATCAATTCGTTTTCAATTGCGAACTGGTGCGCGTGCCTGGCTGCTTTCGGGCAGTACGGGCATGTGGGGGAGACGAATACCTGAATATGAACTGCTTTTTTAATCTCTGCGATCTTTTTTTTCAAGGTTTCTGATAATGATGTCGTGCCCCTGGAAACATCTATGATATCATCCATAAAAGCTGCAAATTCATAGCCTGCTGGCACGCCATAATACCTGACACCGTAATCTTTGCTCCCGATCACGGCGATTGCCGGAATCTTTTTTATGTTGTATTTGATGGCTTCATCCCCATTTTTGACGAAGTCGTAGACTTTTACTTTTAGCTTTTGGGACAGTTCCGCAAGTCCAAGCGCTAATTCCCGCGTCTCTTTGCAGAACTGGCACTCAAGTTCCTGCGTGAAGACCGCAATCTCCACATCATTCACGAGCGCTGCAAATTTCTTTTTCAGGGCATCTTTTTCCGAATCTGAGAGCACAATGTTTCACTCCACGGTTTTTAATACTTTTTCCATCATCTGCATTATTTTTCCTCCAAAGATATGATCTCCTTGATTCTATCCAATGATAGTAGTAATTCAAATTTCTTTGCTTTGTAAAATTTTTTAGTATATGGCGGCTCTTCGAAGTGGCGTATCTCGCTCTTCACAAGACCTGCGTTCTCAAGTTTCTTAAGATGCAGATACAGGAGCGGACGGGATATCCCGACCATCTTTGCAAGTTCTGACACAAAATATTCTCCGCTGGCAAGGATCCCCATTATCTTCAGGTTGTGCTCGTTTCCAAGAGCGTCCAGTAACTGCGCCAGGGATTTTTTGTCCACCGTTTCACCATATCACTAAAAGATTCGCAATGTATTTAAAATAAAAGGAACGAAAAATACCGGAAGGTTATTTGACTTCCAGTATTTTTACGAATGTCCCGTGCCAGTTATGGTACCATACTGCGCCTGTGTTGGCATTCACACTGAGCATTCCGTAAATCTTTCCGTCTTTACTGACTTCAAGTGTGTAATATCCATAGAATGCATCCGCATCCCCAACTTCTGTTCCAGGCTGCGCAGCATCAAGATATTTTTGCGCTATTTCGATCGCCTGCATAGAAGTTGTTATCGAATTCCAGAACTTCGGTTAGAACAAGGTCATTATTGCCTGTGGTCGCAAGATATTTCTCCCCGGATACCTTTGCCTGTTCGATGGTTATAGGTGTAGCGTCATTAGAGATACCAGTTGTTCCAGTTAAGCCGCATACTCTCGTCGTCCCGTTGCCTGTTCCCTGACCCATCATGCCGCCATAGCCATTGCCCTGACCCATCATGCCGTTCCAGAAGTTACTCTCAGCATTGGGTCTTGCCATTGCGATTCCTGCCCCAAGTATGACAAGAATTGCTGCTATTGTTGCAATCGTTTTTATGTTCATAGATTTTCACCTTTTATTATTTGTTTCATGTGTAAGTTTTTATTACATATGATAATTAGACTTACTATGGTATAAAGATTTCGGATTGGCAGGGAATATGATAAACTTATAATTTTCAGACAGGATTTAAAGGATGGGAGAAAAAAAATATCCCGTCAAGGGCAGGATTGCAGGATCGGGTATATATGCTTCTGTGGTCGAGTTCCTTAGAGTGTACTGGCGCGCAATTATTGCGATTATGCGCCGGAAGTTAACATTTCATAATTGTGTATTGTCTCAATAAAACGTGCGCGCTCATTTCCTTAAACGTGCGCGCTCATTTAAATGAGCGATTAATATCATAATGTGCGGTTCGTCCTGTTCCTTGCGGTATGAGTAGCCCTTCGAGCACGAGTTTCTTAAGGAGTCTTGCAGCCTGATATCTATTGATTCCACATATTACCCTTGCCTCTTCATTTGTAATTCGCTCATTGGTTTTAAGATGATTTTTTAGAAGCTGAAGTTTTTGCTCCTCTGAAAGCCCTTTTATTCTTGTGTATTTTTCTTTTTCCCCTATGGAAGATAATGTTTCATTAGTAAGCTGATAATACGTCCCCCTTCCGGCACCAATACGTTCAATAAAAACGCCTTCCATTGAGTTCAAGAATTCAGACGTTTCTCTTTGAGTTCTCTGAAGTATAATCGAGGCTTCAGTTGTCGAAATTTTATCATTCCGTCTTAAATGATGCAGCACTATTAATTCTTCAAGCCTCCAACCATGACCTCCTCTGGCTTTTCTTCCTACGAATTTAGCCATTGCTTCGTCAAAAGCACCATTCCTGATTATAACCTGAACAGCCCCTTCTATTTCCGGATACTCAGGGGGCAATTTCCCATAGGAAAGAAGTCTGCGATACATCCTGTCCACCCCCAGACCTCCACGGTTCACCGCCCCGATATGCTGGAATATTTCTGCCAGAAGCGGGTTGCGTCTTACTGGTGGATGCGTCAAAATGTTATTTGGAGTTACGCCGCCTATGAAAGAACCGGGATTTGAAATCTCAATTCGATCAGAAAACACTCTTACATATGTTGAATCTGGCAGAGTATAGTCTCTATGGACAACGGCATTTAACAGGGCTTCCCTCACAACATCTTCCGGAAAGCTGGGCACAGGGGTTTCAAGAAAAGCATCTTTTATTGTGTGAACCTGATTATAAGGTTCAATCAGGCTCCATATCTTTTCTATTGTTTTAAGTAGAGGCATCTTCATGTACACGCTCTGGACAGCGTCAACATCGCTCTTTTCAAATCTGAAATATATGATCTCATTTTGTGGAAGGAATTTCTTCAATACCTGCTCTTTTGCAAGTAAAAACAAACCAGCTATAGTAGGGCGATCGACGCCTTCAATTTCCCGGATTATCCCAAGAGATTTTAAAAGGTCTACATCTTTTAGCTCAAGAATTTCTGACTTTGGGTTGTATCTTTCAAGCCAGTTCCTGAGTCTTGAAATCTCAAGCGGATCTAATGATTCGATTCCAGCATCGAGCAGGTATCCAGCCGTGTAATCATACCCTTTTTCAACTTTCAGGCTCATTTCATCTTCAGGATAGAGAATCCTGTTTTCTTTTCCGATCCTTTTGTGTTTGACGCCGGATGAGGCTGAGTGGATTCTTGGGCTTTTTGGCACATTGACCGCCAGAACAATTCCTTCAGGCTGCGCAATTTCCTCTATTTCTATGATTTCAAGAATTCTGGTTTTGTCCATTTATTAATTCCCCATCTCTATGCCATCCAACTGACTTTCCATCCATTTCATTGCCGTTTCCTCGTCTTTCTCAATCGCCATTTCAACCGCTTTTTTTGCACATTCCAGCAGGTGCTTGGATTGTTTTCTCAGGTTAAATGATTCAATGATTTTTTGTTGGATTTGATGTTGGATTCCACTATCAACAATAGGCAAAACTATTTTTCCTATTTCATCTTTATTGATGGCTGTTAAAATCGTTCCACTGCATCCCTTCTTTAATTGTTCCTGTCCAATAGGACTTTTCAATAAAACAAGTAATGTTTGGGGATTGATTTTGGTTGAATCTACAATATAAAATCCCGTTGAACATAACGCCCCATCGTACTCATCTGGAATTAAAGCACAACTGGATAATGACCCCTCTATTGATGAAATAATTACATCATCCTTGCTTACTTTGCGTCGGGCACGGCTGGGTAAATCTTGCCCCTCTGCTTCTGTAAATCCGATAATTTCACCATTGACACCTATATTTGCCAGTTCGATATACTTGTATTCAACATTATGTTTTGGCGAAATGTTATTGTCCTTGATATTAAGTACATTTTCTGCTATATCCCATCCTCCCGCATGGCTTTTAATCGCCGTCACAATCTCATCATATTTTGGCTGGAAATATTCTGCATCAAAGCGCCCAGCCTGTTGGGTTTTCGAGCAGTTTTTAACAAAGCTCAGGCGATGTTTGGGTTTCCAATTTAAAAGGCCGAGTTCAGATAGGAGCAGGGTTTGAGCTTGAGAGTAAGCAGCCATCGCTTTTGTTTGAGAATTTAAAGATAGTTTAAATACTCTCTCTATTAGAGTTTGAAATGCAATGCTGTACAAAGGAATTATTAATCTTTCAAGCTGCCATAAAAAAATATGTTGTTGTACACTTCCAATTGGCAACCTAAGAATTTGTTTTTTGCCATAGTCTGATTGTAGAAATATGGAAAAATAGTATGGATTGAGTTTTT
>JAHIFK010000013.1 GCA_018900975.1 Methanobacteriota archaeon | reverse complement strand
CCATTACAGCTCACCCCTCCATCGCAGGTAATAAAGCTCAAGTATCACAAGAATAATTGCAATCATTATCAGATAAATATCAAAATACTTCGGGGCACGTATGATCTGGGTATTATATGATATCTCCTTAGTCTCAGAGGGCAGCACATTTATCCCGCCGCCTGCAAGGTTTGACTCCTTCTCATCGTACAAGTTTACAGCCACTTCCTTATCAGGCAGCCCGTATATCCCTACCTCGTCAAGCAGAAGGAGGTCTGTGGTGATGTTCTCACTTGGAGTCTTTACGGTTTCGCGCGCTGCCAGCTTGATGTACTGTCCGGTCTTCGCATTGTATTCGCTCACGTCAAGGCTTCCGGTTATCCATTCAAGCATCTGTTTCCAGAAAAGCGGATATTCCGGAAGCGCGTGGAAATCGTTCCATATCTTCGTGTTGAGCGGGTCAAAGATATTGTCCCCCACAGGGTCTGCAATTCCGGAATATATAACTATACCTGTCCCATATTTCCAGTAAGCGAGCATGGGCGATTTATCCCCACCTTCCAAAAGGGTCACTGCGCCTCTTTTTAGCGTGGCTTTGAAATGCTTCTTGACCTTTATCTTATCGATCCCGATATCCTCTGTTATCCTGCTTCCACGCACAACATTCAGAGAAGTCTCACCTGAAACCTCACCCAGTTCAACAGGCAGCATGTCCATGTTGGAAAGTTCCGGAGACGCTATTATCACAGCATTTTTCCCGGCTTTCACATGGTCTGAAATGCTCTTTTCGCCTTCTGGGGAAAGTGAACCGCTCACCATGACAATTGGATAAGTAGAAAGAGCTGGGATCTTCCCTGAATCCATTTTTCTGACAGTGGCAAAAGGAACCAGATTCAGTGCGATTATGGAGGGAACTTTAGTATTGTTCGTGACATAAAGTATGTCCTTTGTTATGGAAACCGGTATTATAACATAGGCACTGTTGTCAACAGGAAGTGCATCATTTGAATCTATTGATATCTTTGTCTCTCCGGCGCCAAGGTTGCTTATCGTGAAATATTCGTTGGACTCAGCTTTGACATTAAGGTTCGCAGTTAGTTTGGCCGTACCATCCGTGGCAGCATCAAGCTTTACTGTCTGGGTGGCTTTGTTGAAGTTATGGATAACGACCCTGTAATCGCTTCCTTCGAACCACCCGCCCACTATCCCGATATTGTCAGTCCTCCCTGTCACAGTTACAAATTCCACATTGATGCCGTTGGCTTCAGCAAGCCTCTTTGAGACTGCCGGGTCTTCCCCGGTCCAGCTTGCAAAGTCCGAAACCACTACCATCCTGCCGCCTTCAGGAAGCATCCTCCGCCCAAGCAACATGGCGCCTGAGATATCGGCTGTCGTTGCTTTTGCCTTTAATTTTTTCATGGTATCAGATGCGCTCCCGGCAGGCACTTCCTTTACTGCCATCACAGGTACGTTCTCGGCAAGTATCACCGTATTCTTCGAGCTCAGGAACTTGTTCGCCTCTACTACCGCCCGCTCGAACCTCCCGTCTGCCTGCATGCTGGCTGATGCGTCAAGCACGAGAACTGTGTGCCCGCCGCCGAGTTCCTCGTTCGCAATAATAAAAGGTTCTGCAATCGCAAGTGATGCAAGTATCAGGACAAAGAGCTGTATGAGGAATAGAGGATCTTTAAAGAATTTCCTGAAGATATTGAGCCGCTTCTTCTTTTCGATGTCCATCAGGAACATCAGCGAAGGTATCCTGATCTTAAGGGGCCTGGGACGCAGTAAATAAATGATTATCAGTGGGATTATTGAAAGGAGGGCGTACAGCCCGATCTGGTTTGCGAATTGCAGAGGGTTTGTGAGAAGTGAGGTCAGCAGATCAGCCATTTTTACTCCTTTTCAACAGCTTCTCTCTTGTTTATTATCTGGAAGATAGCCTCAAAGATAGGCATGTCAGTTGTCACGGTATGGAAATCAGCCCCGACCTGGAGGCTTGGTTCCTTTATCTTTGCGATATGGTCTGAGAGGCGCTTCTGGTATTCAGTGCGAAGGCGCGGGCTGGTATAGATGTCCAGCTTTTGTTCGGTCTCAAGGTCTATCAATCGTGCCTCGCCGCCCAGGTCGAGTTTCGTCTCCACAGGGTCAAGCACCTGGATGAGCACGAGTTCATTGTTCCCAAGCCTGAAAATGGCGTTCCTGATGGCATTGGTGTCTGCCATGAAATCTGAAATGATTATTACAAGCGACCTTGACTTGATGATACTTGTATATTTTTCCATGCAGTAATCGAACCTTGTATTTCCGGAAAGCTCCATGCTGTTCAGCAGGTCGATGGTCAGGGAGAGATAACGTCGTCCTCGCTTTGGTTTTGTGATATTTATCTCCTCTGCGAATGTTGACACGCCGAACTTCTCGTTGTCCTTCGTGACAAGATATGCAAATCCCAGCGCAAGCATAGCAGCGTACTCGAACTTGTTGCGAAAGTCCATGCTCTTGCTTGTGTCAAGCAGGATATGCGTGGTGAGGCTCTTTTCTTCCTCGAATTCTTTGACATAGAGCTTCTCAGTCCTGCCGTACACCTTCCAGTCTATGGTCTTGAAATCGTCCCCCTGCGTGTACTCGCGGTAGCTCACAGGCTCCATGCCCCTGCCTTTCAGTATAGAACGGCGGCTTCCGCTGTATGCTGTGGACACGCGCTTACGCACCATGAACGAGAAGCGGTCAAGCTCCTTGAAGAACGATGTATCTATCATATTAACCGCGGATGAACGCAGATAAACGCAGATACCAGATGAACAAATCTGCGTTCATCTGCGTTTATCTGCGGCTTATTTTTAGTTTCAATGATTTTCATATTTTCGCGTTTCAATAAAACGTGAAATTATTTCACATTTTTCAGGATAAATGAGATCACCTGGTCAGTGGTCGTGCCTTTTCGCTCAGACTCAAATGTTAGAATGACGCGGTGACGAAGAACAGGATATGCCATGGCATCGATATCTTCCGCACTCACGTAATTCCGCCCGCTCATGAGCGCCCTTGCTTTAGCAGCAAGGATAATGCCTATGGAAGCACGCGGTGAAGCACCGTATTCGATGTGCTCGCTCTTTGCGCGCGTGGCTATTACGATCCTTATAGCCCGGCTCTTGATGTCCTCTGCTATCGGGACGTCGCGGGTGAGCTTCTGGAGATCAAGCACTTCATTCTTTGATATTACTTTGTTCACTGCAGGAGTGATGTTCTTTGTGTACCTGTTCACTATCTCATTCTCTTCCTGCTCTGTGGGGTAATCCATCAGGATCTTTAAAAGGAACCTGTCCAGTTGGGCTTCCGGTAGCGGGTACGTGCCTTCCATCTCTATAGGGTTCTGGGTGGCAAGCACAAAGAACGGCTTATCCAGAGGATAGGTCTTATTGCCCACTGTCACCTGCTTTTCCTGCATCGCTTCAAGCATTGCGCTCTGGGTTTTGGGTGAAGCCCTGTTTATCTCGTCCGCGAGCACGATGTTTGAGAACACAGGTCCCGGTTCAAAACGGAACTGTTTTTTCCCACCCACATCCTCTATGATGTATGTGCCTGTGATATCCGAGGGCATCAGGTCGGGCGTGCACTGTATCCTGCTGAATTTAAGGTCAAGCGCCTTTGAGATCGTACTTATCGTGAGTGTTTTTGCAAGTCCGGGATTGCTCTCCACAAGAGCGTGGCTGTTGCACATGATCGCGATTATTATATTCTCCACAGCTTCCCGCTGCCCCACGATTACCTTACCTATCTCATCAAACAGTTCCTTGAATAACCTGTTTGAGCTTGTGTATGTCTCATTACTCATTCTATTACCTCGCTTTTCATATCTTACTCCTTTCAACCGCAAATTTATTGATAAGCTGCTTTTCTGTCTCTGTTTTTTTCATAAGGATGCTATATCCCCCATCTGATACGTTTGAGCCCAGGATGTCCACCGGGAATTCCGGAGACTTAATGAACTGGTTCTGTGTCTCACTTACATCCTTAAGTTCAACCCCCTGTTCATAACCCGGGAAAATTGTCAGGTCGATGTTCTTGCCTTCAATGGTGGCTATTTTGGGTTTGGTCTCGAATCCGCCTACTTTTCCGAAGTCCTCGGGAGAACCAACTGCCTCTGAGGTCTCGTTCCCATTACCTCCTGCTATTATTATCCTTAGGTTTTCCAGATTTTCCTTTGAAATGCTGTAGTTCTCGCGATCTGATGAAATGACGGTTACACCAGAAACAAAAATCATCACAACAATGATTTTTGTGACTACCACGCTTGTAGCTAAAAGTTTTGATGCTGAAACAATAGTCAATCCACTCAAAACTGAATTTTTCAATGAGTCAACAATTACATTACTTTCAGAGATATTATCATAAGCAGTTCTGACTTTTTCATTCAGTTCTGGATATTTACTTTCGATCAATAGATTAAACTTTATTTTATGATCGTTTTTATGACGTAAAAAAGCAGCAATTATAGCTATAATAAACGATAAAATCGGTGGAATGATGTTTATTGGAATTCGTGGATCTAATGAGGATTCGGATAATATTTCCTCAAAACGAAAATAAATAGTAATTGCATATAAAATACTGAATGCAGATATCAAATCGAGAATAAAAAGTAACTGAACACGTCTAAAATAATCAGATTGGAGTTTTAGACTTCTTTCCAATAGTTGATCCATTCAGTCACCTTCTCTGACTTTATTAGCCTTATTTATATTAAGTCTTGGGGATAATCGAAACCTTTTTCTATCCTTAGCCGTATTTCAGACCTATTCCCCAGGTGTCAGGTGGCTGTTCCCGAAGGATAGATATACGATGCCGACGATGATAAGCCTCCTGTGTGCCCAGATAGCTCAGCCTGGGAGAGCGCCGCGCTGAAGACGCGGATGTCCCCGGTTCAAGTCCGGGTCTGGGCACTCTATAAAAATTTTTATATTCATTCGATTGAATCATAAAAAAGAATATATATAGTAAAAACCATAAGTAGTTTTGAGATAGAGAAGCCATTATGACCAAAATAGAAAAACCGAAATGTCACAGCATAATTGTAACTGGAAAAGTCCAGGACATTGGGTTCAGGTCTATTGTAGAACACATAGGGCGATCTTTTGGTATATCTGGTTTGGTTTTTAATGCGAAGGATGGAAGTGTAAAGATCCTATGCAGTGGTGAGGATAGCGTAATAGATAATTTTACACACACAATTAAGATACGAGGGGAGGAGAGCGGGGCTGATATTGTAGATATCAAAGAAAAAGCATTGCCTTTTAATATTGATCTTCCAGATGATTTTTCAAAGGCATCCTCAGATGATGAATTCGATATCGGGAGAAAGCTCGATAAAGGTAATGTATTATTATCCACGCTGATATTGGATAATAAGACTGGATTTAATAACTTAAACAAGGACTTAAACTCAGGATTCAATAACCTGACCGATATATTAGGTACATTCATTAAAGGGCAGGCAGAACACAATACGCGCCTTGAAGCAATCCTTGAAAAATTAGTCGATAAAGCATGACACAATACAAAATACCTGTTATTCCCGGAGACGGGATAGGTCCTGAGATCATAAGAGAAGGACGAAAGGCGCTTGAAGTAGCAGGCGAACGGTTCGGTTTTGACATAGACTGGATAGAATATCCCAACGGAGCAGACCACTACCTTGAAACAGGAGAACTCATCTCCGAAGATACGCTCAAGGAACTTTCAAAATACATGGCCATATATCTTGGCTCCATCGGAGATGACAGGATAAAGCCCGGCATACTTGAAAAGGGCATCCTCCTTACAACCCGCTTTTATCTGGACGAATATGTCAACCTGCGCCCTGTTAAACTGCTGGAAGGTGTATGGACGCCGCTTAAGGATAAGACGGCAAAAGACATTGATTTCGTGGTAGTGCGCGAGAATACTGAGGATTTCTATATCGGCATTGGCGGACGCGCTAAAAAGGGAAAGAGTAAAAAGACGCTTGAGGTCGAGCGCAACCTGTACAACGTGAAATTCGGACTTGATATCGAATCGGATAGCGATGAGATCGGGTACCAGCTTGGACTTATAAGCAAAGAGGGCACACGCAGGGTGATACGATACGCTTTCGAGCTTGCAAAAACGAGGAAAAAACACCTGTCGTCTGTTGATAAGGCGAACGTTCTGTCGGATATATACGGGCTGTGGAGAGAGGAGTTCACATCGATCGGCAGCGAATACACTGATGTAAAAACAGATTTCAATTACGTGGATGCAATAACCATGTGGTTCGTGAAGAACCCTGAATGGTTTGACACAGTAGTGGCGCCCAACATGTTCGGGGACATAATCACTGACCTTGGCGCAATGATCCAGGGTGGTCTTGGTCTTGCTCCGGGCGGGAACATAAACCCTGAAGGCACAAGCATGTTCGAGCCCATTCACGGGAGCGCCCCGAAATATAAAGGGTTGAACAAGGTTAACCCTATCGCGACCATCTGGGCAGGAGCGCTGCTGCTTGACCAGATCGGGGAAAAGGAAGCTTCGTCTGCTATAGTCAGGGCGATAGAGAAGAACCTTGTGAACGGGGAAGTGAAGACATATGACCTTGGAGGTTCTAATACCACTTCTGATGTCGGTGATGATATTGCACGGTTGATAAAGGAGAGTT
>JAHIFK010000184.1 GCA_018900975.1 Methanobacteriota archaeon | reverse complement strand
GGCGTGGAATTTACCAATCCCTAAATTCAAAGCATTTGTTAGCAGAAAAACTCGGTAACCTATTTCATGAATTTTATTTCCAGTGATTATGATTTTCGCCTTATACATATATTTCAACTATGCTAACTTGGTATATAAACGATATCTTCTTCCCGAACCATTGTGAAATCCATGAATATGAGAGAAATCATTATTATACCTTTATCTTCCCCAGAACTTCATCCAATTTCACAATAAAATCCTCTTTCTTTATATACCCCGGTATCCTGAGTATCTCTTCTCCATTCCTATCAAAAAAGATCATATATGGTGTACTCCAGACGTTCAGGTTTGCAGCAATCTTTTTTTGCCTGATCTGGTCTATTGATATGAGAACAAAATTCTTATTCAGGACATCTATTACCCTATCATCAGACAGCGCCTCTTCCTCGAAGACTATGCACCAGTAGCATGTCTCTGACCTGAAATACAGGAAGATAGGTTTATTGAGGTCCTTTGACTCGTTTATCCCCGCGGAAAGCGATGTATGGAATGTCACTTTGCCAAGTTCAATGGAATCCCCTTCGCTCTTTGAAAGCGAACCCTCCCACCAGCTTGCGATAAAGAACAGGGCAAGACCCAGAACGATGACAGATAAGAGTTTATAGGCAGGCTTCATTCGACTTTACATCGTTTGCAAAGTTATTTATAGTTAACTTAATTTATATGATAAAATAATGGATTCAATTTTTAATCCCGGAAACTTGCAATTGCTCTAATTACACTCATTATCCTGCTTTCGATAATCGGGACGCACATACCACAGGAATCCCAGATCAAACCAGATGTATACAATACATGGAAAAACAACCACCCGGTCGAGGCACAGATATATGAAACGCTCGGGCTGACATATCTCTTTTCTTCTGCCATATTCTACGGCACTGTGCTTCTTCTATTCATAAACACCATTTTCTGCACGAAAAATATGCTGGGTAACGCCATTCGAATACTGAAAGGACGTTTCCAGAAAAAAGAGTATATAAACAGACTTGAAAACAGCAGTTTGATCCGGACATCAAAAGATCAAAACGACGTAATTTCACTTATAACTTCAGAAATGCGCACCTTTGGCTACAAGGTATCGCAGGAAAAAAACTTCATCCGTGCTGAAAAGAACAGATTCGGGACGCTGGGAACATCCATATTTCATCTTTCCATACAGATAGATGGAAAAGTCGCTGCCACAGATATCGTTTATTCCAATCATCTCATGACCTACGGAGGATATACTTTTCTCGGGAACGTCTATGGCATGGCGCCGCTTCTGATCTTGAGAAATGAGGATGGAAGTGTGATCTCAGGTTCATATGTAACTGCTTCTGACACCGATGATAGCAAAAGGTACGTGGCAATGTTCGATATAGGAGATACAGGACTTGAAGGAGGCTTGATGGTCTATATGACCGCCAATCTGACTTCTGGAAATATTGTAGAAGGGGATGTCGAACAAACGCCTGTCCTGTTCCTGAAGATATTTGATAGGGAAACTGAAATATTCGACGGCAAGCTCGGACTCAATGACGCCGTTCAAATAGATGATAAATACCTCGTGTTTTCAGATGTAAAATACTGGAGCAACTTTTATGTCGTGAAGGATGACGGGACATTACTGGTATATGCAGGATTCGGACTGATAACCCTGAGCCTTACGATCATGTTTTTCATAATTCCCAAAAGGCTCTGGGCAGAGATAATCAGTGACGAAAAGACCGGAGTAACTGAAATTTATATCGGGGGAAGGTCAGACAGGTTCAGGTCTTTATATGAAGAAGAATATTGCAGTTTTATAGATCATATAAAAGAGAGGTTTTCAAATGGGACAGATTGATCAGAATTTGTATCTTGCAGCAACGACATTATATGGGCTAAGTTCAATATTATATATATACTGCTTTGTATTCAAAAGGGAAGACAGGATAAGTTATGCGTATTATGGCGCGTTAGCCGGACTCCTGTTGCAGAGTGTGTCCATAGCACTTCGATGGATAGAATCCGGGCACGGACCGTACGTAAACATGTATGAGGTGCTGTGTGAACTACCCAACCCTAAAGGGCTTGGGCGTACCGCTGCATCGGCTCTCTATTGAAAGTCCTTGACGGTCGTAAATTCCCGTAGTTCCTACGGTACAGCTTGGTCTATTCTCTATCAATATCGCAGATACCTGATCTCT
>JAHIFK010000183.1 GCA_018900975.1 Methanobacteriota archaeon | reverse complement strand
CTCTGCATCGTCTGCAGAATATCGAATGAATGGAATTCCCTTTCTGGAAGCATATTCAGCAAACTCCACTATGGACATTCCGGAAGCCAGAGCGGCTTTGCACAGGGTTGTTTTATTTCCTATATAGTCCTTTAGAGCCAGTTCTGCCTTAATCAGGGTCATCCCCTCATTTAATGCCTTTCTTATTACATCAGAACGCTTACTCCCCAGCCTGTTTCCAAGCAGATCTATTTCTTTTATCGATCTTTGGGGTAATCTTACCTGCACATTGCTCATATTACATTCACCTTACATTTAATTACAAATCATTACATTAAAGCTTTGCTCTGATCCATGTCCTTTCTTCCGCTCTTCGCGTCATCGAGCGTGAACACCTCCGCGCCTCCTGCCTTCAGGTTCCTGATATCGCGCCAGTTGTAGATGAGGATGTTCATTTTTAGCTCCTTACCTGATGGCATACCTTGATCTCAACAGGTTCGGTATCCTCCGGATGGTCGGCAAAACTGTGGGTATACCAGTAATCTGCCGCTTCTTCTAAGGTTTTAAAGTCGGGAATTTTTAATTTCGTCATAACCTTGAATAGCTCGAAAATCGCATCGGATGGCGCGAAGAATGGGGCTGCATGGGGATACAGGCGCCGAGAACTTTATATTTAGTATGTAATAATATTTTCTTAACTCAGAATAATTCTTCAGAATAGAGCAATCCTCATTGGAAACAACTCATCTAATACCAAATTCTCAGGATTGTATTTTCTGAAACCCCCCTTCCAAATATGTAAAATGATCATCCTCAGTAAGGATTGTTTGAATTTCCTTTTCAGACATTACAACAACAGAGGTTAAATCAGTAAAAGAAATTAAACATTTATCCATATATTTCAAACGCAACCTTTTAGCTTTTTCGAATCGCCTGGGAGTGACCCCTTCTAAAACAAGATAACCTTTTTCCACAGCATCATCTATCTTTGTCATCGCTTCTGCCGCAAATTCAAAAGGTGTGCGGCGAAAAAGGAGAGTGAAAGTTTCGTCAAGAATATAATCAGTAGTGTATATAATTCCCCGTCGAACCCGAAAGTCACGATACCAATTTTTTACGTCCTCGTGTCTCTTTTCTTTTTTGTTGAAGAGGCTGATCCAACCCCATGTATCTATAAGTACTTCCATCATTATTCGCTATATAGATCATCATCAATTTTGTCTGCAAATGGTTCTTCATTTGCTAAACCTATCAATTTTAAAATAGGATCCTTGTTCGGATCGATCAACAATTTTGATTTTTTAGATTGTTCTTTTAACAGAAGAAACTCTGTAAAATCGAGCAGCTCTTTTATATTCTCATCTGGAAGTTTTTCTAAAGCAACAAGAAATATCTCTCTATCTAATACGTTTGTTGTCATATCCATCTTTTCATTATTTGATTTTTTATTAATGGAATGTCATACTATAAATAATTGGCAGATGGTATTTTACCCATCCTTCTCCCTGTAAGTGTAATACAGCGGCTCAGTCCCTATAATTTCCCTTTCCTGGAATGGTTCTGTCATAAAGGGTTACGCCCCTTTATGACGTATAGGGGATATTTGATATCCCCTTCTTTTGATAAAACTTTCTCAAAGTTTTTCATACGGGAAAGCCAATCCCTCGAAGGAAGGATATTGTCCGAATCTATGAGAGCGATGATCTCACTTTCCTGGTTTTTAATGAAAACACGCTCCGCTACCTCTGCAAGGCCTTTTCTCACAGCATTTGCTCAATTCAGCCTAGCTGAGTAATGGTTCAACTGCTTGCTCAGAGAGATTGCAGTATTTTTTAAGAGCTGCCAGGAACATTCGTTCCTGCGCGAATCCTGTTGTCCAGTAGGGATCTTCGAAATCCTCCTTAATTAATTCATTGATAATGAGTCTTGCCTGCACATCTGAGATCCGGAAATTTTTACGTATCCGGGAGAGTATGTTTATGTAATATCCGATTCTCTTTGGCATATCGGATGAAATGTTTTTGACTGCTCCGCAATGCACGCAATATGGATGCGATTTAAGGCTGTATTCCGTCCCTCTTGACGTATAGGGTAGCCAGACTTTCTCTTTGTTTCCACAGCTTTTATGTTCGCATTTCATTTTTCCTCGGAGATTAGTGATCGTATTTCAAATCAGAATGTTCCTGCGTCGGGATGTTCCTGGGATTGTAAATCATTTTATCAGTATTACCACGCAATAAATCTTTTTCGATCGCCGGCAAAACGCCGGGATAGCCGGGCTTCACGATTGACGTCCTGTCACCCAGGTACTCAGATGGAAGGGAGCTCAATGTTATATCTTCAGGATATCCAGGCGGTATGCTTCTCAGAGTGTCGCTGGATGGTCTTTCGCTGACCGCATCATAATCCTGTCTGTCATAATAATGTATGATGTTCATCCGGTAAAACACCGCTGCAGTATCTATCAGCATATTCCATATAGCATTCATGTTCACTCTGTTGCTGAAGCCCATGTTGAGTTCTACAGGCGCCTCTATTATTTTATAGCCCAGACGCTGCGCATTTGCCAGCATCTCGATATCAAAGGCATATCTCTTGACGAGGACTTTAGGAAATATGTGCTCAAGTACTTTCCTCCTGTACAGTTTCAGCCCGACCTGGGTATCTTTTACCGGGACGCCAAATAGGCTTTTTACAAGAATATAGTAAATTTCGCTCATGATTTTTCTCTTCAAAGGGTAATTCACTTTAGAAGAGGGATGTCTTTTGGAACCCACCACAACATCTGCGCCAGTTCTATCCATGTATTCCATCAATTTCACTATTTGCCCCGGATGAAGGTTCAGGTCTGCATCAATGAAAGCCACCAGGTCCCCGGTTGCGTATTTAAAGCCATACCTTATTGCAAAGCCTTTTCCATGGTTTCCCCCGTAATTAACTATTTTGATGTTCCTGTGACATTCCGAGAATTTCCGCACCTTCTCAAAAGTCCCATCCGAACTTCCGTCATCCACCAGTATTATTTCGTGGTTTATGCTGCTCAAAGATGAAATGCACTCATTGAGCATTGGAAGGATTATATCGTTCTCATTGTATGCCGGGATTATTACTGAGAGCTTATGATAATTGGTCATGGCATTCGTTCCCATTTAAACCAGCTGTCATGAAGCCTGTTATGATTATCTATTGACACATTAATTCTTTCCACCGATCATTCCACCAGGTAAAAAATTTAATTCAATGATGTCTTGCTAGTATTTAATATTGATGATATATTATTTGAGGATTATTGTTATACTTATAATCATAATGCATCGACCGTTCATGTTTTGAAAAACGACAGATTTAAATAGTTTTGGAGAGTAAAGAGTAACAAATTCACATATCGAAATAATCTATAGTAAAAATCTTTGGATTTAGAAGGTGGAATATGGGTGGAAATAAAGCAAATAATGTAAGAAAACAAAAAAAATCGTTTGTAGTAAGCACATTGATCACGCTATTTATCGTCGCGATGTTGATCTTTTCAGGACCTGCAAGTGCGGTTATCGTTTCAATCAGCGGGCTTTCCGGGTCAATTACACAGGGCAGTTCCAAAGAATTCAATATATCGATAACGCTGGAAAGCCCAGATAAGTATGTGCCTATATCTAACTTAAGTTTAAATATTAGCGGAAATACACCAAAACAATGTATTTTTGATACTGCAGGTACAATTATATCTTGTGATTCAGGAATTACCATCAGTGCGATTTCTCCAGCGAACGCAAGTCACTATGGAGGGCCTGGTTCAGGTTATGGTGTGGATACAATTGGCTCTGGATTTGGTTATGATTTCGGGGGGAGTGTAACCGGCTATGGTTATAGTAATGGGGCGGGTGGAGGAGAGGTTACATTCACTTATCACATAACTCTTTCAACTTCCGGTATGTCCACAGGCGATTATTCCGCAAGAGCTTACCTCAATACAGGGAACAATGCTCTTGCATATTTTGCTTCCAGTACAGCTTCATTCACAATAGCATCATCCAGCACTACCAGTACCACTAGCAACGGTGGCGGCGGCACGGGCGGCGGTGGAGTTACAACACCAGAGCCAATCCAAAATATTGTGAAACATGAAACAAGAGACTGTAATGTTTTATCAGCTAAGCCTTCCTCGTGCAAGTTCAGCGTTCCAGAACACTGGGTATATGAACTTGTAATCACAGGTAAAGAGAATGAGATCGTTACCTTCAGAATAGAAGCTCTCAAAGGACTATCCTCGAAAGTCCCCGTACCAGCGCCGGGCACGCAATACCTGAATATTTGGCCAGATTCAAAGAGGATTAAGGAAGCTCTCATCAGGTTCAGGGTGGAGAACTCATGGATCGCATCAGAAGGGCTCACGCCCGATAACCTGCGTATGTACAGATGGGATGGCAAGAAATGGAATGAACTTGAGACCAGGGTGTTATCAATAAACGCATCTGCAACGAACTATGAAGCAAAGACTGATGGTTTCGCGTACTTCGCAATAACCGGACCAAAAGCAACGACGGTTGCAGAAACTACGGCTGTTCCAACTGCCACAGCACCAGGTGGGACGCCATCAATTACCGCGACAGCGACTCAGAAAGCTGGGCAGCCCCTATCCCCGGTATATTTCATTATACTGATAGGAGTTATTGCTGTGGCGGCATATCTGAACGGTGCGACACAGAAAAAGAAGTAGAAAAGCAAGCTGCGCAGAAGGTAAAACTTCTGCCGCTGCACATTTTTTTTTAAACCATATTATTATCAGTAATTTTTAATGTGTAAATATATAACTTTTAATTATTTACTGTCTATATTATTCATGCCTGTGAGGTATTGCAATTAAACCAAACCGCAAGCTCCATTATACCCTATACACATTAACTGTTAAACGGTGGAAATAGCTTCTAGGTGACCCGCTAGCGACGGGCGCAAAAAAGCAGCATGATGGATGGATAGATTATGGCTGGCAGATCGATGAGAGAAATGATAGGAGGATCATTCAGTCAATGGAGGTTGAATAAGTTTACCCCTTCGATAATAATTGCCGTAGGCATTCTTGTATTTATTTTAGCAATCCTGGTAATTTCTCCTGAAAATTATCCCATATATTCGAACACTACCAAATATTGTATTTCATGTCATAACGATACTGGTTTTCCGGTAGACACTAACAATGATACTGTTTCAGCCCCCTACAAACGCCCTCACAATGGCAAGATGTGGTGTGAGACCTGCCATAACAAAAATCCGCATAATTTGACCTTTTTTTTTATCCAGGCTGATGGTCATTATCAGGGCAAATCTACTGCAGCATCGTGTCCTGAATGCCATCAGACAGGGATCCCTGCGGCTAACAATTCTAATTTCACGACCGCATTCATGATTCCAAATCCCATGCGGCACAGTTCTAATATAAACAACGGCTCTTTATGGGGAAATCACTGGACAAACACATCTCCAAAGGAAGCCTGCATATATTGCCATGGCAATACAACGCACAATGAAACACCCATGGGAAGAATACTTGAATGGTTCCCTGTTTATATTAAGAATAGTTCAATAGGTAACGGTTCATCATGCGCAGCATGCCACTTTAAAGGAGATGTGAACTACAGTGCAATGGCGGATGCATTTAATTCATCTGGATTGGAAATACCGCCTGAGATAACCAATGGGACGAACTGGAACGGAAATTCCACCAATTATTTTAACCATTCTATAGGAAGTTATATTGACAGCGATTGCAAGCAGTGCCACGGTTCATTATTGAGTGAGAACGCAACTATGAGCGAATTCGTTCATAATGTAACTGAAGGAGCAAGCGGTCCAGACTGTATCAGCTGTCATGATATCGGAAAGACAGGTGCACAGCACAGGATCAACAGCACGGCAATGAGCTAGGGTATCCATGCCGACCTCAACAGGAATGCAACAAATGATTCATGGGCGCCTGCCCAGAATAAGAAGTGCTGGGGCTGCCACGATTCAACAGGAACCCAGCCTGCTAACAACAGCATGGGAAGCAGGTTCGCTGAACCGTACCAGTGCTTCGAATGCCATAATGAAACCAAACCGTACACTAACGTGAGTAATGCTCTTAGCGTGGGCGAACATTTCAAGAACGGATCCCAGATCAAAGCAGCATCAACAGCGCTGAATGACTCTTCATCGTGTCTGGTATGCCACGACCTGGCAGAAATGAAGGTGCCATATACTGAGGATGATATCTATAATTCCAGTTATTCTCTCCCATCCCATTACGGTAAGATAAGGATCGACCTGAGGACAATGGATGGAAGAGCAACCAATTGCAGTTACTGCCACCAGAATGCAAGTACTGCGTTTGCCGCAGCGATGATAGACTTTGCATATAATAGAAGCATCAGCAACCACAGCTCAATCTACAATTCCTCGAACCCGAACTGCTCTGTTTCTCAGTGCCACAATACAGGCTGGATACACAATTCTACGCTTGCAAAACCTGCCACGAACTCAATATTATGCCTTGATTGCCATGGAAAGAACGCAAGTTCAGGTTTAATAAATTTCACAGGCGCACTCACTTCAATTAAAGAACTGCACAACAATTCCGTGAACTGCACTGAATGCCACACGAACACGGTAAAAGACGTACACCCTGTGAAGTACCTGAACCAGGACACGACATACTCCACTCTCAATACCTCGGCTGTCAACTGCACCAGTTGCCACCAGACAAAACTGGCAGGATTCCCAACAGCCCCCATCATCCCTGATTTCACACACTCTAACACAAAGTCATCCGGCAGGAAATGGGGGACTTATTGGGACAATACCTCCATTATAACAGCATGTTATTTCTGTCACCTGAAGGAGGTACACAGTGCATCCATCCTCGGCAATGTATCATTGATCAAGGGTTCAAATATCTTCAACGATCCATATCTTGCAAATTCCACATGGTGTTCAGCCTGCCATTACAACGATAGCACTTCGAATTATAAGGGCTATTTCATTGACCCTGCGCCTCCTGAGATATTGAACGCGACAGGAAAGGTGCCATCGATCGCAAGCGAAGGCACCACCTTCTATAACCACAGCGAAATTGAGAATTACAACGACAGCCACTGCAAGAACTGCCACGGCAGCCTGCTCTCAGGCTACGTTGAGACCTCGCTTAACTTTTCACACCGCGTAAGCGAAGGTGGCGGAGGTAAGGACTGCATCGCATGTCATAACAACAGCGCAACAGGTTCCCCGTTGAACATGAGAGTGGATGGG
>JAHIFK010000182.1 GCA_018900975.1 Methanobacteriota archaeon | reverse complement strand
TATTAAATAAAGTACCTTGGTTGATACTCAATAGACTAAAATTAAATCAATATTTATAAAAAATTAGAAATTATTTATAAAACGATATTGGTAGAGCAAGTCAAACCCCTTAACCGATGACCAATGGATGCCTACTTGTCTACTGTGGCTAATACTCAGAACAGCCTTGGAAGTTTATATTTGGAATTAAAAGGGTTTGAGGATGCGGAGAAGGCATACACAGAAGCTTTGAACATTTATACAGAACTGGCAAAAAAGAGCCCTGATGCCTACTTGCATACTATCGCTGCGACTCAGAACAATCTTGGAAATTTATACTGTGAATTAAAAGGGTTTGAGGATGCGGAGAAGGCATTATCAGAGGCTTTGAAATTTTATACGGAACTGGCAAAAAAGAGCCCTGATAAATATCAGCATTTTGTCGCTGCGACTCAGAACAATCTTAGAATATTAAACAGAAATATAAAAAACGTTAGGGGCTGCGGATAAGGCATGCCAAAAGCTTTGAAAATGCGTAGGGCTCATAATGCTTATTCTCTTTTTAATGAGTCCTTCAATATTCTTTTTTTTTATAGTTATGCTTTTGTAAAGCCATTATCACTTCATCCACACTTGCATATTTCTCTTTAGGCAGTTTCTCAAGCAAGAATCTTGCATGAACATGCTCATTCTCGGTCAGATCGAATACCTTCCAACCCTGCTTCTCTATCAGTTCTCCTTTAGTTGCAGGGAACACGATATCCTCCTCAAGTACAGACTTCAAAGATGCCAGCCCAACAGCCTTTGTGACCTTCGGGAATGTCCCGTTTTTTTCATAGACCTTGAGCCGTGCAGCATCAGCATACATCCTTGCCCCGTGGAATGTGAGGTAAACATTATCCTGCCCTCTTTCTTTTGCGTTCGTGTCAATATTCAATAATTCCGCATCATCGAACTGGTAGAGATTGATTTCTCCATCTTCGGAACAACCATAAACTCCAATGAGATCGTCAAAGCCATCAACCACCACGGAGTCCCTGTATTTCACACTGAATAAAAAACCTCTCAGGATTCGATATGGCATGCGATCAGACAGCGGGCAGTAGCCGAACCTATGTGTTTTCATTAGCTTTTTAACTAATAAAAGGGAAGATTGGAAAAAACTCGGTGAGGAGCTTGTGGATGTAGAAATGCCTCAGGAAGAGCATGATTTAGATAACTTTATAAAATTGTAATTCTATTTGAATAAATATGAAAAAGTTGGGTTTATTACTCTTATATTTTATATTTTTAATTAATTCAGCCCATGCTTTTGCGGGTGAAACGAGTGACGTTGACGTTGATTGGTCACTTGATTCAGAATTAAGATATCCAGCCGAGGGAGATCGGGTTAAATTTAACTTTATTTTAACCATCTATTCAGACAATGAAACAAATGAATATCTTGGTGTTTTTTATTTTTTTGATTCTCCTGAAAATCAATCTTACAGACCAGGTGTATCTTCTTTTCCGACTGGATTATCTTATAAGCAGGGTGAATCCTATTCAGCATTTGCTAATTATTCCTTTGATTCACCAGGAGTTTGGACTTTAAATTATTTTGCAATGAACAAAGATTACTCTGGTAACTATACTCTTCAAGAGATTAGAGATAATCCTCGAACTCATAAGAAAAGAATCCGTGTGCTCTCGTATTATGAAGCAAACTCAATGATAATTTCTAATAATTCATATAAAGTCAGCATTATAGGTATAATAGGAACATTTTTCGCATTTCTACTGGGAATCTTTTTAAATTATTCAATAGATCGTAAAAAACTATCTCCAAAAATTAAGGTAAATTGTTCACATGGATTCGTAGCAGACTTTAGAACAGCACCAGTTAGAACTTTTAGTATTGAAGCGATTAATTACGGAAGAATTAATGTTACATTATCAAGTGTGGGATTTAATTTTGATAATAATAACTTTTATTTATTTAATTTTTTACCACATTGCATATATAATACTTATAAAAAAGCATTGGAAAAAGTGGGTTTTTCAAAATCCTCTGAAAAATTCAATCTTTTAATAATCAATAGCGAAATTATTCCATTAGAATTTCCAAAAGAATTGCTTCCAGGAAAAGCATATAGGGTAATTAAAGATTATGATAAATTAATAGGAAACTTAGAGGGAAAAGTTCCAAAAAGAGCTTTTTTCATAGATCAGACTGGAAAGACTTATTATAGTAATAACATTGAAAAAATGTTTCAAAATAAAAGCAATAAATGTTAGATGCCCTTTTTAATTTTTAAAACGAAAAAAGCCGAAAAAATAGTCCTTCAATAAATCGACAACAGCCGATTTATCTACATGTAGATCGCTGCCATCAGTACTCATAGGGTTCATCACATATCAGCTATGTTCTATCATCACAGGCGCTTTCGATCTCACGGACAATTTTTTCTGCTTCCTTTCCTGGGGCCTTTGAATTATAAATGCTCCGACCAACGATAACAAAATCTGCTCCCGCTTGTATCGTATCAGCGGCACTTCCCCCCTGCGCTCCCACGCCTGGTGAAATTATTGTCATATCCCCAACGATCCTGCGTATTTCCTTTAATCGTTCAGGACGCGTCGCTGGCGCCACAACACCCTTTGCGCCGCACTCCACAGCAAGTTGTGCAAGCTCATAAGCCGCAGGCTGCAGGAAATCAAGCGCCCCAGGATGGCTCATTTCAGTAACAACGTAGATATCACCATGATGCTTACTCCCTGTTTTCACGCATTCCATAAGGCTATCGCGCCCCGTGAATCCGTGAACGATAACGGCGCTGGCGCCCGCTTCGAACGCTTCCTCGCATATCAGCCTGTCCGTGTTCGGGATGTCAGCAACCTTGAAATCAGCTATTACAGGCGCGAATTCGGCGATCATGCCGATAACCCCCAATCCTGATTCAAGCACAAGGGGGTAACCCACTTTGATAGCATCCACATAAAACTCTATTTCTCTGGATATCGAAAGCGCCTGGGATTTTTCTTTCACATCCAGGGCAGCGATCAGCCCGGTCTTTTTCTGCAATCCTATCTACCACCTTTTGCCGCAGCCACGATAATAGGCAGCGTGATCGTTGCATCCGAATACACTGTCACAGACCGCGCGCTCTCCCCCACCTTTCCCCATGATCGCGCCTCATCAAGCGTCGCTCCTGAAAGTCCTCCTGACTCAGGTCGGTCCATGGTTAGCTGTATCGCATAATCAAAGGACTTTGGAGTAACGAGCATGGACTGGAGGATAAAGTTCTTGGGCACCCCTCCGCCCACAATGAACACCCCGGCGCGTTTTGCCTCATAGCATCTGTCAATCAATCCCTTCATGTCTGCAAAAACGTCCACATTAAGCGGATTTGTCTGCCTGTACAGCCATGCCTGCAAACCGATTATCGAATCCTGGATCGCCGGACAGTAGACTGGTATCTCCTTGTCGTATGCGCTTTTCAGTATTGAATTATCATCATCCAGTTTGCTCCCAATGTGCGAAATGAACTCACTTATCGATAGTTTATCAGGAAGCTCCCTGAATATCGGCTGGAGCTTCTCCTCAAGCTTAGCGAAATGCTCCTCTGGCAGGAAGACGTCGTAGATTCGATTGATGGAGCATTGTTTTAACTCTACGTCATCGACTGTATCTGTTCCTTTGTAATGGTGAAGCCCCATGGATTCTATGATGTCATGTACGAGGTTCGCTCCAGTAGTAACAAGAATATCTATGTCCCCGTCCCGTATCATGTCGCTTACTACCTGCCTCATCCCCGCAGGAACCATGGCGCCCGCCAGTCCGAAGAACTTCGTGCATTCATTGTCGCTGACCATTTCCCTGTATATGTCCACAGCCTCGGCCAGCCTCCCTGCTCCGAAAGCTGCGCCTGAAAGAGAATTCACAAGCTGTTTCACCGTCATGTCACGGCTTATTTTCACATGCCCGATAGGTCTATCCAGTCTTTCCATAATCACCTGAAGCACTTTACGCAGGATACGATAATATCCTTTTCACGTGTAAGCTGCTGTGCAAGCTCTATACCTCTAGATAGATCCTCTGCATGATATATCTTATTAATATTCTTACTTACAAGCGGCTTCATCCTTTCTCCCACAAGCACAAGTGCATGAAGTTCATCAAGGCGCTTATCAATGAACCGCTCGACACCTTTTGGGTCAAGCCCTTCGCATACCTCTTTTGCCTCTTCTCCCAGTACCATGACAATACGTCCGCTCTCAGACTTCGCATATCCAAGCGCTTTTTCTGCGGTCTTGAGGGTCAACCCGGAATTGGAATTATCGATGAGCGTCCTCCCTTCAATTGAAGTCTTTCTCATTCGCCCCTGTGCGCCTTTGAACTCGCGAAGAGACCGCTCGATGGCATGGGGCTTAATATCCATAGCAAGCGCGACCGCAGCTGCGCATACGAATGCGGTCTTATACGAGTCCAGATCGTATTCTGAAGATGCGCTGATCGCTATCTTTCCCTGCCTGTCGTCAATATAATACGCAATAGTCCCCCCTCCTGAGCTCAAATTCTCATAATACACGTTAGCTGCGGCATTTATTGAATCTGAGAACGAAATGATATTGACGTCCCTCCTGCATGCTCCGAAGAACCTCAGTGCATCATGATTGATAACAAGAGTGCTCCCGGGTTTTGCATCAAGTATCATCTTGCGTTTTGCATCACTTGCAAGCCTGGTATTGTTCGCGATCTTATAATCATCAGCTATCGTTGTAATTACGCCGATATCCGCGTTGCCAGTCCCTCCGAGTGATATTTCCAAAATAATTACATCGGGCTTATTCCCTTCTTCCTCTACAGATTCAAGCGCAAGAAGAATACTGGCAGGGGTGATGCTCAATCCTTTTTTAATTATACGCCTTGAGCTCCAGTCTTCCACGCCCCGGCTTGTATGGGAAACTACTTTCAACTCTTCCGACAGCATCTCTGCCAGAAGGAGCGCGGTGCTGGTCTTTGCTCTTGTTCCCGTTATTTCGATCACTTTATGGTCCTGATGCCTGCCTGATAGGATCTCACCCACAGCGGCATGATGAGATACGACCGGGATGTTATTTTTTTCCGCTTCAGCGAGCATCGGATATCCTGGATCAAGGTGAACTGGCGCGATAAGTATATCGAAATCGCGGGCATTAAGGGGCACCTGTGACGTCTTTATGCCATAGGTTTCCAGTGCCTTAAGCTCATGAGAACCGAGCGTATTGTAAACATCAACCCCGGTAACTGACGCAGCAATGTTCTTTAATTTTCTGGCGATTACAGAGCCGCCATGGGTAAGGTCAAGTACAGCGGCCCGGGAATTCCTGAGCATTAATTGGATGCCAGAGCTTCCTGCGCCCTCTTGAAAGCCAGTTCTGCAACCAGTTCGTCAATCCCAAGCGGCTCTGAATAGACAAGATCCACGTCCTTTCCATCAAGCTTAATTTTAGTCTTTCTTGAGTCGCGGCTGATGCCAAGTATCTGGGGGATATCCTCCATCGTATGAACGCCGTGAGCCAGGAATATGGGGACTGCTACGATAGTGGAAACGCCAGTGTCTTTGAAAGACTCAAGACCTTCCTTCATGGTGGGAGTGTTCATGTTCATAAATCCAATTCTAACTACTACGTCACTGTATTTTTTGGCTATAAGTTGTGCAACTCCATTTACAACATCTTTATTGTGCGGGTGCCTGCTGCCGTGCCCGAGTGCAAGTATTCCTATTTTTTCTTTCATAAATATCCTCACTTGATTATGATATTAGGGGTTTTTTAACGTGGTCGGCTCTTATAATCCTTTTGATACATATTTTCTTGAACACGAAACCGATATTTGTTACCGGAAAAAGTATAAATACTCAACGGTAAATATATAAATACAATAAATTCATTAAGGTGGAATTTAGATATTCAGGGCAAAAATACCGAGGATAAATAAATGAGTTTTGGGCTTATACTGAATGCGATCATATGTTTTGCCATCGTGCTTGCAACGTTCGCTTTTGCGGTCAGCCTGCAACAAAGTAAGAAAAAGCAGAGAGAGGAGAGCGTACCTACCCTTAATGCCCTCATTGTTTTCTGGTCGCTTGTCGGAGCGTTTTTTCTATTTGCCGGACTGAGAACGCTTGCAGCGTATGGCAAATTCACAGAAGTTGAAACCGCCCTTTATAATATAGGCTCTATCCCATTTGCCTTTGTCACTGTCCCACTTGTCTATTTTATCATATACATCATTCTAGGCGACCACCGGGTGAGTACGGGGGTATCAACAGTCTTCCTTATCTTCGGTTCGATATACCTTATCGCTCTTTTTGGTTTCGGAGTAATCGGTCCCTTCACGGACGAATGGGGCTCTACCTATGATATAGACAGCAACATCACCATTAACGTCTATCTCTCAGGACTGTTCATTGTCCCGACCAGCATGATACTGGGTCTTTTGCTTCTGATACTGCTCCAGCGCATCCCCAAGCGGCTCCAGAACAGGATAGCTTTTTCACTCGTATCGATCTCCCTTATTTTTGATTTCATGCTCCTTGATAACATAGCCCCGACTGGCGCCATGCAGATGGCAGCCAGGATATTCATATTCATCGGTGTTGTCCTTGGTTATTTTTCCTACTTTTCTGATTCGTTCGACAAGAAGCTTGAGATGATGGATAGAAGGCTTGGCGTATCGCAGACAGAACTTGAGGATTTCGATAATGAAGATGAGTGAGGGGGATCCATGGACATCGATATCGAATTTGAGCAGGAAGTCGCAAGATTTTATCTATCCATGGGGATCACAACAGGTCCTGGTGACATCCAGTATAGGCTGATCCTGCTTGTCCTTGCGAGGAACGGAGAAGATAACGTAACGCGATTCTCAGAGATAAGGGAGTATACTGATAAAATAGCGGACAGGGGAAGTATAGGGGGCAAAATGAAATCCGTGTTCCAGCTTGAGGGGCTGGCGATGAAGGTAGGTCACGGGGATTATATAATAACGCATAAAGGTCTGCTAGCTACTGATTTCATTCGGTCCACCTCGGGATTCTATAAGAAGGTAAAGGATATCGAGCACATCATAGAACGGATACCTTCTTAATTTTAAAAATTAACCCCTTTATAAAAGAATAACATCAGTTCAGGCTCTACATGATTTAAACGTCTCATTTTTATGTAATTTCGTTCGCCGTTGAGAATTTACAACCATTAACTATAAATATAATTATGTTCATAGAGTAATATGCTTATAATAAGTATGAGCATGGTATTACCACAACGGAGGCAATAATATGAAACCAATAAAGCGGAACGAACAGGCACAGGCTGGCGTCGGCACACTCATCATTTTCATTGCAATGGTGCTTGTGGCTGCTGTTGCGGCTGCTGTGCTCATCCAGACATCAGGTGTGATGCAGTCAAAGAGTACTTCGACTACAAAGGAAGCTGCAGCGGCGATAGGTGAAAACATTGTTATTGAAGCTGTGGATGGTAATTACACTACTACAACTTTAAGTGCCCTTAATATAACCATAAAAGTTGCAGCAGGCGGATCATCGGTCGATTTAAGCAAGGTTTTACTAAAAGTGCAATCACAAACCTACAATTATAGCAGATCTTCAGGAAATGCTTCAAACACCTTTAAAGTGTATATATTGAGGCAAGATGGCACGCCTCTGGGAAATTCAACAGGTATTTGGAGTGACAGCAGTAACCCATCACTCGAACCAGGTGGATTAGCAAGACTCGATGTTGATGTCTCAGCTTTGGGACTTACACAGAAGAAAGCTATGTCGCTTGCATTGACACCAGAAAAGGGTACCACAGTTAACATGCCATTATTACTTCCAGCTTTCAGCAACCCGCCACTTGCGATATACCCCT
>JAHIFK010000181.1 GCA_018900975.1 Methanobacteriota archaeon | reverse complement strand
TTATATCCAATGAGCTTTGAGACGGGATTTTTCTGAATTCAGGTTTTAATATTTAAAATTCTTGTTGTCATGAAGGCATGAGTTATTCTTCCGGTTGAAGTGGCGAAGATATGTTTTTCATGGGAAAATCCGCATGGTCACACTTAATAAAAAGTCGCTGACCGAGAACAGAGGCAACCAAGCTGCAGACTGCGAATGCGATGACGAGTGCCGTGTGCAGTGTATCGAATGCGGCTGCGAGGGTGGCCCCGA
Organism: Methanobacteriota archaeon; assembly: GCA_018900975.1. Lineage (GTDB taxonomy): Archaea > Halobacteriota > Methanosarcinia > Methanosarcinales > Methanoperedenaceae > Methanoperedens. Next base: position 12,289 of record JAHIFK010000181.1, on the reverse strand, counting down.
GGCATGTCCATGCATGGCCGACCCGCCGTGCGACTGTGAAGACGAACCGTCTTGTGGTTGCCATCCACACGTGTGTGTTTGCGATAGTGAGTCCTCTTCGAGTAGACTGCAGAGCAAGGCCGATGAAAAGAAACGACAGCAGTCTAAGAATGAAAAAGAAAAGTTCAGAACATTTTTCAAGATTGCCGGGTCTGAGAAGGATTACTACCCACGCCTTCCAGGTCTTACCTGCGAGTATAGGTTGAAGGATTTAGAGGGGAGAAAAAACAGTTAAAATTGAAGTAATTAAAGAACTAAAGGAGTTAATCTTCGTATACCAGAAGTACGAACTCAGAACAAAAACTCACTGGGTTTATGGGCATTTCAAACAATCCTTGCAAATCCGGAAATGACAGGTATCGAGAACTTGTTTGATCTCTATACCTTTAAAACGAACAAAAACAGAGTAATTTTTATCCATATTGAACGAACTCCAGTCTGAGTTATATATTTATTAAAAAAGGACTTTCTCTCTAAAATCGCCTTAAAATAGCTGTTGTCATGGGATCACATATTCTATAATGTTATTTCTCTGACCTCCTGATACACGTCAGAGTGTGTAAAAACTATTTTTTAAGACAGTTTGATTTCCAAACCCCCCAATCAACCCCTTATGAACAGTCATTAAAACCAGAATCCTGAAAAACAATATTTTTCCAAAACATTTTCCATCAGAATCCCCTGATTTTTCCACATATAATCGTTATGCATCGAAGCATTTATATGCTATGCATACGTATATAACATAAATATTCTAATTACTCAGTGTTATAAATAGGAGAAGACAAAATGGACTATATCCAGGGATTCGATAGAAAACAGGAAATATTATTTCCCGCAAAGATTGACGATTATATTGAGGAAGAAAATCTTGTACACTTTATTGAAGCATTTGTGGCGCTTCTTGATTTAATGGTACTTGGATTCACACATGCAGAAGTGAACTCGACAGGCAGACCATCATATAATCCAGCGGATCTTTTGAAACTGTATATATATGGTTACTTGAATCGCATTCGTTCAAGCAGAAAACTGGAAAAAGAATGCTTTAGGAACATTGAAGTAATGTGGTTGCTTAAAAAACTTGCACCAGACCATAAAACAATCGCTGATTTTAGAAAAAACAATCCAGTAGCGATAAAAAAAGTATTCAAGGAATTTGTTTTATTCTGCAAAGAACTCGATCTTTATGGAGGGGAAGTTGTTTCAACAGATGGCAGTAAATTCAAAGCCGTTAACTCCAAAAAACGCAATTTCAATGCAGAAAAACTCCTCCAAAAGCTCAAAGACATCGAAGAGAAAATTGCAGCATATCTCAAAGAATTAGAAGAAAATGATAAGATCGAATCATCGATCAAGCTGCCCGATGCAAAAGAATTAAAAGAGAAAATTCAGCAGATGGAAGAAAGAAAAAAAGAGTATGAGGGGCTACAAAAGACCTTAGAAACTACAGGGGAAACACAAATTTCATTGACTGATCCTGATAGTCGGATGATGATGGGAAACCAAAAGTTCGATGTTTCCTATAATGTCCAGACAACAGTTGATGCCAAAAATAATCTTATCCTTGATTATGAAGTGACAAATGAAGGAAATGATAAGAATCAATTAAATGAAATGGCAACAAGAGCCAAAGATATATTAGAAGTAGAGTCACTGGAAGTCCTGGCAGATAAGGGTTATTATAATCCTGAGGAAATCAGGAAATGTACTGAGAACAATATTATTCCTATAATTCCTGAACCAAAACCCAAACAGTTCAAAGAAGGAAATGTTCCTGAGCCTGAATATTATGAGAACCAGTTCAAATATGATTCAAATAAGGATGTTTATACATGTCCCGGGGGTCGTGAATTAGCATATAGTGGCGACTCTATTAAAAATAAAAAAAATATGAGAGAGTATAAAAGTGATTGCTGTAATACTTGTGAATTCAAATCAAAATGTACTACTAACAAGAATGTACGAGTAATCTTTCGATGGGAACATGAAAAGGTTCTTGAGGATATGAGGGAACGAGTTAAGAATAATCCAGATAGTGTTAGGAAAAGGAATTGTATGTCTGAGCATCCTTTTGGAACTATCAAAAGAGGTTTTAATCAAGGTTATTTTTTAACGAAGGGGCTGGTGAAAGTAGCGGGAGAAATGGGTCTTACTATGCTGGCATATAATATTAGACGGGTAATAAACATACTTGGGATGAATAAATTGATGGAAATCATGAATCCTGGGTAAGTTTACTCTCATATTCGATGTGTTTTTTGGAAAATAGGGCAATATTTGAGGAAATTGAAGGACTGAAATGAATTTTTTTTTGAGGGCAGGGTAGAATTTTTTTTTCGTGAATTTATGAACTGATTTTTAGGGGATATTGGGGTTATGGGGGTGATTGAAGTGAGTTTTTACACAATCTGACGTGAAGATGAGTGCGCTAATATGACGGGATTAATATGCAGGCCACAAATGACCGAATATATTGAAGTAAAAAACAGAAGATAAGATTATATCATGAAGCCCGCCGAGAGCTGCTCAAGTACCTCCGCAATTCATCATCGCTATACTCGGATTGGATTTCTCCCTGTTCATTATCTGGCTGATATCTCCATTGTTATTTTCTCGTTCTGCACGTTCAACGCAGAATCATCGTTACAGTTTTACGTAGATACCTCCCTATAAGATTCTCTTCGTTTCTTTTTTCTCTTATCATTCGGGGCGTTTTTCAGTTAAGCACATCGGTTTTGTAGGCTCAGAACTGGTATTCTGTGCTTGTTTGGATTCTGCGTCCACGCAGAACGTTACAGTTGACATAGAACCTCTTCATATAAGGTTCGCTTCGTTTCTTTTCTCTCTTTTGATTCGGGGCGTTTTCCAGTTAAGCATATCGGTTTTGTGGGCGCAGAACTGGTATTTTGTGCTTGTTTGGAATCTGCGTCCACGCAGAACGTCTGCTGATCATTGTCCTTGAACCTCTGGATTTCAAGAAAGGATAGATTTTTTCAAGCAAATGGTATGAAGAATAGGATGCTTATTTGAACGCTTCTTTACTATAATAGTAACTTCATCTTTTGTCATTTCGATGTTACATGACTTAATTGCCAGAGCGTCCGAGATCCTCATACCTGTTTTATAGAGCCACTCAACTAACAGTTTATCACGTTGATCGGATTCTTTTCATGCTCTCAGATTGCCACTACGGGCTTCTTGAGGATTGCTATAGATGGGTTACCCATTGGGGAAAGAGGTTTATCATCGACATTTAGTTTGTTTTGTCAGGCTATAAAATCTATTGTCAGGTGATAACATGATCTTCATGAGAAATCGCGGCTTCTTGGGTTCCATCACATGACAATAGTATAGTTTTGTCAGGCTGAAAGGAAGTCACATACCTCCAATATAGTGCTTCTTTGTGATGCTTCAATAATTCAGAAAAAAATTCTAGATATGGTCAAATTGTATCATTCGGATAGTGTTTCTCAAGCCATTCGGTAAGATCTACTTTCATTAGCATATCTTCTCCTGCGGCTTTCCGGGCTTTTGTATTTGACTTTCCAAATCCAATTGCAAAATGATTCTGTTCCCCCAGTTGTAAATTTATGAGGACCAACACACATGAAGAGAATTCGCAAGTCCAAGATGCCCCCCTTACGGTATCGAGCCGGGCACTGAGCAGGGTCAACATGCCAAAGACATTTTCCTTAGCCTTGCGATTCACATAGTCTACCAACAACTCATCAGTGTTTTGATTCACTTCCATTGATATATTCTGGGGAGCAGGTTTACTGAAAATAAGTTCTTCATTATCGATGGATGTTGTAGGATACACCGTTTTTTCTTGTGATATTGGCATGTCCCTTGTAGGATCGAACTTTGTATATTCAGGATTATTGCCAGTAATGGCGCAAAGGGCAATATATGCGGCTTCTTGTTCGGCTAAATCCTTTCTTTGCCAAGCTTGGGTGGATATTTTATATTTTTTTCCCTTGAAAATTATATCACCTTCAAATTGGAAGATGGGTGAGCCATTAACCCCTTCTTTTTGGGTCGGTTCGAGATTGCAATCACTTAATTGCGCATCAGATGTATTTAAATGTGGATCTTTGAATAAATCTAATAACTTTCCCTTGTAATTTTGTGATTTGTCAAATTTGCCCGATTTTCGTAATTCTTTCTGTTCTTTTATGGCAAATATTACAAACGAGCGAATTATGGGATAACATTTATTTAGACCATTGGCTTGAAACGTGGCTCCAATTAAGGCTTCCACTGTTTCCGCCAAATCGTTGTCTTTAGGGCGATATGTCGAATCTAACGGAGTTAAAATATCTGAAATGCCCAAATAATCTGCAAATGCTTTGATAACAGGCTCATTATGGATTGTAGTTTTACAAACAGTGATATCTCCCTTCGATTCCCAACCTTTGTTAATTAAGTAGTTATACAAATGTATGTTAATTACTTGATCGCCATACAGGGCGAGTTGTTCAAATTCTGCATCGCCCCCACATGATCGGGGACGAAGGGCGGTTTCAAATAGTTGGGGGTCATTTTCAAGTAGAAAGAACTTCTGAATTTCAGCCCGGTTCATCATATATATTATTCCACGCTCTTAATATATTAATCTGTAACCCGTGCCTATTTATCATATTAAAAATGGTGTGTTTGATACAAGAATATATAGGATCCACAGGCTGGCAATCCTGCAGTGACTACTCACCGCACTCCGCTGCGTTCCGACCCAGTCTGGTGCATGGTACACATAGAACGGGTCATATTGATTTCGGATTTAATACAGTTCCATTTCAGGTTCGCATAATATATTGCTTCAACCATTCTTTAGAGCGAAAAAGAAATGCATAACAAAGTTTTAGTACTGGATGCGTCATGATACGAATTGGTGACAATATGGGAGTAGCAGCTTGTTTTGCTCATTGCAGTTTAAAGAGAGGTACCAAATTTGACAGTTGACTTAGGGGAAATTGCAAAAGCAGCAAAACCCTCCATAGCAGTAATAGGTCTTGGAGGTGCAGGTTGCAATATAATAACATGGATTGCACAGAAGGGAATGGCAGGGGGCAGGATCATAGCAGCTAATACGGATATTAATCATCTTAACACGATGAGAAAGGTGGATAAGCTTATTTTGCTTGGAAAAAAATTATGCAAAGGGTATGGATGCGGGGGCTCCCCTGAGATGGGAGCAGAGGCAACCAGGGAAAATCTGCATGAGATAAAGGCAGCCCTTCAGGATGTAAACCTGTTATTCCTGGTAGCTGGAATGGGAGGCGGCACTGGTTCTGGCGCAATACCTGTAGTTGCTAAAGTTGCGAGGGAACTTGGAATACTCACCATCGCATGTGTAACAATCCCTTTCAAAATGGAGATGGCGCGGAGGGAAAAGGCAAGTGAAGCGATAAAGGCTCTCACAGAAAGTTGCGATTCTACCATAGTAATCGATAACTCCAAGCTCAGTGAGATCGCCGGGGACCTGCCGCTAAATGATGCTCTGGCAGTTGCCAATGCCCTTGTTGGGGACTTTGTCAGGAATATTACCGAAACCATTACTCAGCCAAGCCTTGTCAACCTCGACTTCGCCGATCTGAGAACCGTGATGGAGCGGGGAGGGATATGTGCTATAGGGATTGGTGAGGGCGATGATGAAGACCGTATTACCAAAGCAGTCTGTCGGGCTCTGGCAGTTCCCCTGCTGGATATCTCGGACATTTCAACAGCTTATGGTATATTGATCCATATCGTGGGCGGTGAAGACATGACACTGGAAGAGGTTGCAGTTGTCGGCGAGCGTATAGTGGAAAAAATGCCTAATACCAGGCATGTTATTTGGGGTGCCAGGGTGGACAGCTCTCTTACTGGGAGAGTGCGCATCATGGCGGTTCTCACAGGGATCAAAAGCCCCTCATTGAAAGCAAGTGAGAATGGAATAGAGAACCGTTACCATCCTCTATTAATTCCAGGATGATAAAAGAAAAAGAAATCAGAAATAAAGGTTATGGATTAAAGTATTTCATCTGCGCATATGATATAGAGGTAAGGGAAAATTATGGATTTATTTAATTCCGCCTACGAGGGTATTCCACCATGGGACATCGGGCGTCCCCAGAGGGAAATCATCCGACTTGCAGAAGATGGAGAAGTAAGCGGAAGAGTGCTTGATGTGGGATGTGGAACAGGAGAGAACGCATTATATCTTGCCCGTCAGGGTTTTGAAGTGTGGGGTATCGATGCAGCACCAGCTGCCATCAAAAAAGCAAAAGAGAAGGCCAGGAAACGAGGAATAACCGTGAACTTTCTCGTTTCCGATACTCTTGAACTTCAATCACTTCGGACTAAGTTCGATACTGTAATCGACTGCGGCCTGTTTCATGTGTTATCGGATGAGGAACGCCCAATTTTTGCTGCAAGTTTATCTTCTGCGCTCTTTCCTGGCGGTAAGTATTTCATGCTCTGTTTCAGTGAGCATGAGCCGGGATCATTTGGGCCAAGGAGAGTAACTCAGGCTGAAATACGGGCCACTTTCGGTAAAGGGTGGAAGATCAATTATATCAGGGAAGCGGAATTTGAAACAAGGTTTGGTCCAGAAGGTGTGAAGGCCTGGCTATCTTCCATCTCTTTTTTGCAAAACAGTTCTGGCACGTCATAATTGACAGGCATAATTCCCAATAATTAATATAATTCATTTTGTCAGCGTCGATAAAAACTAAGTCGAAGAGGCCCTCAATAGTCTTGAGTGTTTCAAGTGCCTGACCCAGCTTGAGTTCAATCTTCTTCCCGTTTGGACTCCGACTCCAGTATTTTTTTGCGATTTCCGTAGTCTCTGGGTCAATATCGCATGTAATCAGCTTACTATCATCCGGAAAGCCTGTGCCGATACCGACAGATTACGCTTCTTCGAGAAACTTCTTCCCATCCACTGAACAAATGGCCTTTATGACTTTCTTTCCAGAGTGTGCGTTTGAGAACAGTGCTCCTGTTGATGTGGCCCATGCTCCCACAAAATAAAAGTTGGAAAGCCCGGGAAGGTTTCTCTCCTGCCCTCTGCCAAGCAAGCTGGCTATTATATTTGACTTTTTGCTGGGCATGTTAGCAAACCCGTGCGTTCCGCCCATATAGCGTTCCCAAGTCAGAAGTGTGGGGACGTCAATTACTTCTACCTGATTTTTGATCCCGGGGAAATAGTTGTCCAGAATGCCTATAACGATTTCTGCCACCTTTTGTTTTTCCCTGTCATAGAGCGTGCGGTCAGAGTAAAGTTTCTTCCAATAGGAGTAGGTTGAAATAAGCTCGACTTTGATAACTCCCTTGCCCTCTGGAGCCATGGATTTATCAAATCCATATATTTGCATTTCAAGTGATCTGTTCTCGTGGCCGGCAATAATAACTGGCCTGTCAAGAAGCATTACCAGAGCCGAAGGTTCATTAGAAAGGTCCCGGTTTACACCCAGGAACACGTGTACGGCCCAATTCGTCTCGTCCGGCGGTTCGGCGCAGATGGCACGGATGCGTTCGTCAACATATTTGCCTTCAAGCATCTGCATAATGGTTTTTCGTCCATCAGCATCGGAAATAACAAAGTCTGCCCTGTGCTCGCTTCCGTCAGAAAGCCTGATCCCCACGGCTTTATTTTTTTCCACCAATATTTTCTCCACTTTCTGGCGATAGTTCACTTCTCCGCCAAGCTCCTTATAGCGTTTTTCGATAGAACGTGCAAAGGGTAATGATCCACCCACAGGCCAGGCGATATCTCGATTGAAGCCGTAGGCGTGTTTGGCCAGATGCATGATGAAAGGTGCAAACGGAATCGAGTATTCCAAAAGTGGAAAAGCTTTTTTGAGGAATGGATTTGAAAATCGCTGAGCAAACTGCTGCATTGTAAGCCTGAAATAAGGGAGAAGGGGAAGCATAGCAGGCAGCGTTTTAATAACACCGCTGATTGACCCCAACATCAATTCTCCCCACAGATCTTTGCTGGCGGATGCCCGTTGGCTTTAACGTAATCCTTGATGACGTCGGTATCTGCCGGTGAAAGATCCATAAGATGGCGTTCAAGTGTTTCAATATCATAGAAGTCGTGAAACATATTCCCCTCGGGTGAAACAACACTGACACAATCTTTGGTGTATACCAGTTCCTTTGGCATGGCTCCAAGTTCTTTCCAGAGCCTGTTTATATTTGTGCCCGGACCGCAGCCGAACAGGTGGTGTATGCATACGTCAAATGTGTATCCTTTTCTTTTCCAGCTTGTGCACTGGCCGCCTGGAATGGAATGCATTTCAAATATTTGTGTTCGATAGTCGTTCAATTGCCCGAAAATACCGGAGGCGATGCCACCCATTCCGGCACCGATAATGACAATAGATTTTTGCATATGAACCCCTGTTTTCTGGAAATACCTGTGATATTTCCCAAACATTCATTTACTTCAACATATTAATTGTTTTTTGCCATATAGAGGAAAAGGAAATCATGACTTTTTTTATTGTATTCAAGAGTTTCCGCAATGGCTTCTTTTTTTCCTTGAAAAGGTTTAAACCACAAATATCATAAATATATCACCATGGACGAAATCGGCGAGCAAGTAAAAGCACAATTGATGATGATCGAGAAGATTTATGATCTGAAGATCATAAACCGTGATGAAATAGCTGGACTCATTGCTTCGAACGTGGATAACAATAGACAGGTCTTAACGATATGCAGCTCTCTGAATTCATGGATTCTTCTCAATAAGAAAAAAGGGAACGTGGTCATACCACAGGAGGTACTATCACGACTTTTCGAAACCACCAGGTGGCAAGAAAAACATGCATAAGCGAGGCAGTATGTTAGATCTACCAAAATTGATGCTGGGAACCTCTCCCTTCATAGGTGCGGGTCAGTTCGGTTCAAAGTCCCTTGAATATCGCAGGCGATTTTTTGATAATCCTGATTATATGACAGAATTTTTTGTACATTCAGCCAGCCTGGGAGTCAAGGCTGTTCAACTCGTCGGGTATCAACCACTCGTCGCGGCGTTAATGAAAGCTAAGGAGATTTCTGGTGATTTCTTCGTTGCAGTCACGATTCCCAGAGGGGATTTTGCAATAAATCTTGATCTTGTTTCACCGCTTGAGCCTGAATTCATTTCGGTGCATGCTCAATTCTGTGATGAGAATGATTCCCGATTGAATGAGTGGATCGATATGATCAGGGATGCAGGAGCCAGGCCTGCAGCTTCCACCCATTCACCAGGAACTACGATCCCCCTGCTTGATGAGCTGGGATTTGAGGCATATCTTGCGCCGGTGAATACCGTCGGTTATGGAATGGAACCGGATGTTGAAAGCACACTAAAGGCTCTTGAAAGAACAAGGAAGAAAGTTATCGCGATCAAGCCTCTTGCTGCAGGAAAAATCTCTCCGGAAAAGTCTGTTTTCGAATATATCTACAGGTATGCAGATTCAATAGCGGTTGGAATTACAACGGAAGAGGAGATGGAGGAAACATACTCCGTAGCTCTTGCATGTGGATAAATTTCAGATGCTATTAACTTGTCTAAATAATCAAAAACCTATTACAAGGTATGTAATCAACTATAACATACCATATCCGGAATGGAAATGTACATTGATATATATTATATGGACAATTACTTATCAATAATGGCAAAAACCAAGAATGAGCTTATGATCACAAGTGGCTCTGAAATTGCGATAATTGGCGGGGGACCTGCAGGAAGCCTGTTTGCCAGATTTGCCTGTGAATACGCCAGCAAGCGTGGAATTGATGTCAATGTAACCATCTATTCCAACAGGCAATTTTCAGATGCCGGTCCAAAGGGGTGCAAGGGTTGTGTTGGAGTGGTAAACGAGCGACTGAATGAAAAACTTAAGCAGGCCCATATAGTGATGCCGGAAGAAATGATCATGCAGACTATTGATGGTTATCATTTTACTTCAAAAGGTGGTGAATTATATGTGAAAAAGAAGACCAAGGTTGATGATATTGTAACTATGTTTCGTGGAAACGGGCCTTTTTGCTCACCTCTTTCCGGGGGTTTTGACGGATTTTTGCTTGAACATGCGAAAAAAATGGGCGCAAGAGTAGTGCAGGAGACGATAAGGAATGTGATTTTTCCACAGAATGAAAGGGAAAAAATTACAGTAGAAAATAGTCGCGGTTCACATCAGGTCGATCTTCTTGTCGGAGCATTTGGAATAAGAAGCCCCATATTAAAAAAATTCCAGGAAACAGGTTACATACCTCCTCAGACTACAAAATCATGCCTCATTGAAATCGATTGTGGGGAAGCGTATATAGAGAAGTTTATTAAAAATACGATCTACATTTATTCTTTTGGAATACACGGTATTGATTATGGAATCATGATTCCCAAGAAGCGATTTTTAACAATCGGCATAGTTGGTAAAAATGCTAACATGAATAAACTTCACAATTTTATATCATCTTCCTTAATTTCAAAGATGCTGCCTGAGAATCCAACAATTTGTTGCCAGTGCTGCACACGTATCCCTGTCACCAATGCAAAAAATCCATTTTCAGACCGCCTGCTGATAATTGGCGATGCCGGATACTCAAGGTATTATAAGAACGGATTGGAATCTGCGTTTATTTCAGCACAGATCGCAGCCAGAGCAGTATTCGAATCTGGAATTTCAAAGGAAGCTTTTGAGAAATATTACTATCCACTATGCAAGAAAATGTTTATTACTGACAATCTTTATGGTCAGATGCTTTTCAAATTGAATCATATTATCTCCTCTCATGAAATACTGTCAATAGCTCATATGGACATCGCAAGAAAAGATGAGCGAAAGGGGCATCAGCATCTTGATGATATTCAATGGAAACAATAACTCACGATATAATAATCATAGGAGCAGGATTGGCAGGTCAAATGGCTGCTCTTGAGGCTTCCCGGAGTTCAGATACAGCAATTATTTCGAAGGTGCATCCTCTCAGAAGCCATTCGGTAGCTGCTCAGGGCGGAATAAATGCAGCTTTTGGAAATGTAGTTCCAGAAGACTCGAATCAGCATGCTTTTGACACGATCAAAGGTTCGGATTATCTTGCAGATCAGGATGCTGTGGAAATACTGTGTGAGAACATCATTTCGAGTATTGTGGAAATAGATTCTTTCGGAGCGATCTTTGACAGGCTGCCAAATGGCAAACTGGCACAGAGACCTTTTGGCGGCGGAACATTTCCCAGAACCTGCTATGCTGGCGATGCTACAGGTCATGAGATCCTTAATACATTATATGAGCAGATGATAAAGAACAATGTCAGGGTCTATGAAGAATGGATATCGACCTCCCTGATAGTTGAACAAAATAGGTGCATAGGAGTAGTTGCAATAAACTTGAAAAACGGCGACATTGCATACTTCAGATCAAAAGCGGTTATTCTAGCTACAGGCGGCAGCGGAAGGGTTTATGAACGAACAACCAATTCATACCAGTGCACAGGCGACGGAATATCAATGGCATATAGAGCAGGAGCTTCGATCTGTGATATGGAATTTGTCCAGTTCCACCCCACAACTCTTGTTGGAACAAACATACTCATATCTGAAGCTGCCAGGGGTGAAGGCGGCTTGTTGCTGAATGCAAAGAATGAGAGATTTATGGAAAAATATGCCCCCGAGATGAAAGAACTCGCACCCAGAGACATCGTTGTGAGGAGTATTCAAAGTGAGATAGACCAGGGACGAGGTTCTGGCATAAAGGGAGAAGAGTTTATTTTTCTGGATTTGAGACAGCTCGGCAGAGAGAAGCTTGTATCAAAGCTGCCGCAGGTATATAACCTTGCAAAGGATTTTGCGAATATTGATGCAGCAGAAACATGTGTCCCTGTGCATCCAGGACAGCACTATACGATGGGGGGAATCAGAACGAACAATAGCGCAGAAAGTTCAATAAGCGGATTGTTCGCATGTGGAGAATGTGCCTGCGTTTCCGTTCATGGAGCCAACAGGCTTGGTGGTAATTCCCTGGCAGAAACTCTTGTGTTCGGGAAAATAGCTGGATCAAGAGCGCTTGAATATATCATGAAGCAGAAAATGTTTGATATCCAGGAGAAATCTATCGAAGTCGAAAAGAAGAAAATAGATTTCCTTTTCAGGAACGGAAGTGAGTCAGCCACAGAAATAAGAAAGGAACTGCAGAAAGTTATGAAGGAGAAGGCAGGAATATTCAGAAATGAGTTGGATATGGAACAGGCTTTGATAATCATA
>JAHIFK010000180.1 GCA_018900975.1 Methanobacteriota archaeon | reverse complement strand
TATCGGTTCCGGCAAATTACTCAGATAGCCAGAGACAGTCCATCAAGGATGCGGCAGAGATCGCAGGTCTGAATGTTCTGAGAATGATAAATGAACCCACTGCGGCAGCGCTTGCATACGGGATAAGGGAAGACAGGGACAGGAAGGTTCTTGTATATGATTTTGGTGGGGGGACATTTGATGTATCCATATTATCCATTTCATCAGGATTCTTCGATGTGGACGCAAGCGCAGGCGAGCACAGGCTCGGTGGAGATGATATTGATGCGCGTATCCTGGAATATTTGAGTAAAAAAGCGTATGAACAGCTCGGGATCGATGTGAAAAAAGATCTTTCGCTCCTGGCAACCATCCGTGAAACTTCTGAAGAGGCAAAAATCGTGCTATCCTGCAATGAAAGCACAATGATCAGCATTCCTTTTGCAGCGAACAAAGCGCCTTTTAACACGGTTCTAACGCGCATACAGCTTAATGGGATGATAGCAGACCTTATCGAACGCACAAAAAAACCGATCGAACAGGCGCTGGATGATGCTTCGCTTGAGAAAAATGAGATCGATGACATTCTGCTTGTGGGAGGAACTACCCTGATCCCGGCTGTCCATGACTTTGTGACGCAGTATTTCGGGAAAGAGCCTGTAAAAGGTCCCGACCCCTATGAAGCTGTCGCGCTGGGTGCAGCAGTTGCGGGTATGGAATATGGAAAAGAAAAATCAATGATAGCTAAGAACGTTGAAATAAGCGATGTGATCTCAAGTTCCCTGGGAGTATTGGTAGCTGACGGCACAGTAAATAAGATCCTGGAGCGCAACACCAAGATACCCATCATACGTACGGGAAATTATACCAATGCTGCAGATTTTACTAATGAGGTCAGGATCGAGGTTTACCAGGGAGAAGAGGAGATGGCGAAAGACAATGAGCATCTTGGTGATTTTTTCATATCTGTTGAGCCCATGCCTGCATTCCTGGATCGGGTGGATGTAAGTTTTGAAGTAGGAAAAGAATTCGGAATACTGAATGTTACTGCTGTTGAAAAGGTATCTGGCAATCAGAGGTCAGTGAAAATGGAAGCCCGAAGCAGGCTTTCGAAAAAGGAAAAAAACAAATGGATGAAAAAATTGTTCGGTCAGGAAAGTATTGAAGTAAGTGTAAACAACATCTCAACCCGTGACGCTTTAACTCTATACCTGAATCCGGGACAAAACGTAATGAGTTTAAAAACAGAACTGGAACAAAAAGGTTTGATGTGTGGAACTGATAACATTTTCTTTGATGATATCGAGCTTAAGGATACTCAACGTATCTCTGAAACAAAAATAACATGGGGCAGCGCTTTAGAAATCAGACAAAAATGAGCAAGCATAAGAAGAAATCGCGGGATGACAGGCTTCCTGAGGTCATAAAAGAGATATCTATCGAAGATGATCCCTACTGGAAAGTAGGTGGGGTCCATATGGATGCGCACAGGGTTGGCAGGTTCCTTAATAAATTCGAACGCTTTGAGGAAAAGCATCCTGAATGGACGGACGAACTTCTTGGCGGAGCTCCCACCTTCTATTGCGTGCTTGGAGTCCTAAAGGGAAGTGGAAAAGATGAAGTTAAGAAGGCATATGACCTGAAATCAGCATTTTCAAGTTTTCACCAGGATATCATCGATGAAGCTCTGGATGTCTTGAGCGATCCGAAGCTTCAAAAAGAGTACGATGAGCTGCTTTTTGTATTTGAGCAGATGACAAAGTGCATGCCTCCAATGGAAAAGAACGAGATGATCCAGATACATTCCCTTCGCATAAACGCAGAAAAAGAATTCTTCAGGATGAGACCATTATTGCCCCGTTATAAAACTTATATGGATTTTTATATAAACGGGATGCCTGATCTTTATGAGATAGCAGGACTTGATCATGATTCTTCGATCGAAGAGATAAAAAAACGATGCGATTCAGGTTCGGATTTATATAAGAAAATCCTTGAGATCCTTGGCAATCCCACATCACGCGAAGAATACGATTTTTTGATGCGCTTTATGTTGAAATTCGGGGATAGATCAGAAATTGAAAATAGGATGAAACGGAAAAAAAGATGGGAGGGTCTTGATAAGAACCTGTTTGAGAAGACCGTATTATTTGGGCTGTGTAATAGCGAAGAGATGGAAAATTTCAAGAAACGTCTCTATGATATCCTTAAATCAAACCAGGATTGGCTGCAATATCTGCCTCCCAATAAGGAGACCTTTTTTTCAACGCTTGGTATTGAGAAAAATTCGCTGCCCGAAGATAAAAAAGAAATTGAAAAAGTCATACGCGAAAAATATAGAACACTTGAAAAGACGCCAAAGATCAACCTTGCTTACACAGTGCTCAAGAATGCATCGCAGAGGGAAGATTATCTTTATCTCATGCAAAATATTGATATATTAAATGCCACTCAAAAGATCTTCTCAGATGATGAACCTGTGGAACCACCAGAAAAAATGCGAAAAGGCAAGACGAAGAAAAGTTCAAAAAAGACAGTGTCTTATGAACAGAAGACTCTTGATGATCTTTTTATGGAGATCGTTGGAAATATGTTAAAGAAAATAAATGAGGGGCAAAGGAAGAGGTAATATTGCATTATTCTAATCCATCACTATCCAGAAAACAGATCATTCCTCCCCTTCAGTTTCGCTCTCACAAGCTTTATTTCCCCGTACGAAAAATTATCCCCCAGCTTTTCCTTAATAGGTTTCAGTGTCTCTCCACCCATTACAAGGATCGCACTCTTTATTATTTCTATCTTATCCTTCTTTACCAATTTCTCGATATTGATATTTTCACCTGCAAGTATCAATTTTTCAATGTGGCCATAGATAGTATTCAAAGACAAATTCCTTGTTAACGTGATCTCATCAAGGTCCATACCCTGACCCAGCATTTCCAGTGTCACATACTCACTTGACTGCTTTTTTATCGGCTGGCTGAATGAGTCTTGTCTCTCGCAAAATCTTTTGATCTCACCTATGAAAATGCCGCCATATCTCTCAAGCTTCTTATCTCCCACACCTGTTATCTTTCGAAAATCTTCAGGAGTGCACGGGCGCCGCGCAGCCATCTGCTTCAGGCTTGCATCATTAAAGATCATGTATGGTGGATAATTCTCAGCGTCAGCAAGCGTTTTCCTCAACGTGCGAAGCGCTTCGAACAATCCACTAACTTCGATGTCCTGCTCAATTATTGCAGGTTTTTCAACGACCTGGGGTTTTACAAGGAATATTTTCTCCTTCGTAGCGCCGCTCTTTGACCCTGACAACACTTCCCTGCTCTTCTGGCACAATTTCAGGACAGGATATTCACCTTCAAGATTGAGATAACCGCGACGGAGGAGTTCTCTTATAAATCCGTGCCATGTTTTCTTTGGCAGATTTTTCCCTGAGCTGTATGATTTCAAAGCCGTGTGCCCATTCTGCATGAGGCGGCTGCTTTTACTTCCTGTCAACACATCTATGCAATAGTTTATCCCGAACATTTCACCAAGTTCTTCGATACAGGAAATAATGGTCAATATCTCACCTGTGGCTTCCATCTCATCCTTTGGCATGAGGCAGTTATCGCAGCCGCTGCACTTATTCTCCTTATAATCATCTCCAAAATACTCAAGCAGCAGCTTTCTGCGGCAAACATTGGTGTCGCAAAAATTTATTATGTCCATAAGCTTATCGTGCGCTATCTGCCTTTCTTTTTCATTTGTCATCTGGTTAATAAAATACTCTATCTTCTGCCTGTCTCCGTAGCTGTAAAAAAGCACACAATCGCTCCTCAGCCCATCCCTGCCTGCGCGTCCTGTTTCCTGGTAGTAGGCTTCCAGGTTCTTGGGAATATCATGATGTATCACAAAACGTATGTTGGGTTTATCGATGCCCATCCCGAAAGCTATAGTAGCGACAAGTATCTCCACATCGTCTTTTATGAACTTATCCTGGTTCGTGGACCTTACACTTGCGGACAATCCTGCATGATATGGGAGCGCCCTGAACCCTGCATACTTCAGGTTTTCTGTGACAGCTTCTACGCTTTTCCTGCTGTAGCAGTAAATTATTCCTGATTCGCGGGGTTTTGTTTTCAAGAACTCAACGATCTGCCTGAATGCATCCTGTTTGGGTTTGACATAATAAACAAGATTCTCACGATTGAAGCTGGCAATGTATTTTTTACAGTCTTTGAGTTCAAGCTGGTTGATGATATCCTCCCTGACTTTTGTGGTCGCTGTGGCGGTAAGGGCGATTATGGGAACATCAGGAAATGACGTACCTATAATTTTTAACTGCCTGTATTCTGGTCTGAAATCGTGCCCCCATTCCGAGATGCAGTGGGCTTCATCGATGGCGAAGAGGCTTATTTTCAATCCTTTTAAAAATGAAAGAAATGTTGGGATTGTCAGTCTTTCAGGCGCTACATAGAGCAGCCGGATCCTGTTCTGCAACAGGGCGGATTTTATTTTTGTGATATCTTCGTAGTTCAATGAACTGTTGATATACTCAGCAGGGATGCCATTTTGCCTGAGGCTGTCCACCTGATTCTTCATAAGGGCAATGAGGGGCGAGACCACGATCGTCAGTCCCTTGAAAAGCAGGGATGGATACTGGTAGCACAGGGACTTTCCACCGCCTGTGGGCATGAGAACAAGTGTATCGTTCCCTTTCAGGACATCAAGTATGATATCCTGCTGGAGCTGCCTGAATTCGGAATAGCCGAAATACCGCCTGAGTATATCTTTATCGATAACTGCGGTCGTGGCTTCTTTCTCTACTTCAGGTTTTACTGTTTTTTCAGCGGTTTTGATTTTTGGGCACAGGTCAAAAAGCCCTTCATCTTTTAACCCGCACCTGGAGGATACTTCGCATGTGCTGCAAACCTGCATGAGAGCTATTGACAAGTTCATTCAGGATAACGGTTTGCATTTTGTCTTTTGAAAAAACAAAAGCTTTTAGCCTTTCCTATGCTATATATGGATGGTTCCTGGTGTCATAATAATAAACAATAAAGAAGGAGATATGAAATTATGAAGAACGTAGAAATGTTAATTGAGGGGAATATCTTAACGATCAAAGTGGATTTATCAAAAGATTTTGGGCCTTCAGCATCAGGAAAAACAATTATTATCGCCTCAAGTGAAGGCAATCAGTCAATTCCAGGGAAGGAAGCTGTGAAGATCGGGCTGAATGTGTATAAGAAAAAATAAAAAGGGATTTATAAAAGATTTCCTCGATGTTTTTCCTGATTTGAAACAACCGGATATAAACAATCTATTGCAAGAATTAAAAAGAGATGGGATGGTAATCCATATTGGAACAAGAATATCTGGATATTGGACTTTGAAATGAATAAATTAGTTAATAAATTAGTTAATTGGAAGACAAAACAATTATGAATAGACCTACGCATGCATAAAATATAGTTAGACATGTTATATAAGATTTTCTACAACCAATTTCACAAAATATCCAAAGCTACAGCTAATTAAAAGGGGGGACATTCCGCTGTCCCCCCTTAAAC
>JAHIFK010000179.1 GCA_018900975.1 Methanobacteriota archaeon | reverse complement strand
GCAAACTTATTCTTTCTCTGGGTTATCAATTCGTAAACAATATCGATATCAAACAGGTAATCACCTGTGGAACAGCCCATCAGCGCATCCCGCCTCACAAGGAACCCATTCGCGCCTATCGTTGGCAGCTTCTTATCATCAAGTTCGATCTTAATATAGTTCCCCTTATCTTCCTGGATCACAGGCATCTCAGTCTATTTTCCTGTTATCAAGCACATCCTGTCATAATTTCCCAGGAACAAGCACAGCGGGTCGTTCATCCCCAGCATGGCGCAGTATCTCGTGATATACCCATCCTCCTTTCGATAAGTGTAATACAGCGGCTCAGTCCCCGCGATCTCCCTGTCCTGGAAGGGTTCAGTCATTCTGGAAAGCCAATCCCTTGAAGGAAGGATGTTGTCGCTATCAATCAATGCTATAATCTCGCCTTTTGAGTGCTTCACACCCGCTGCTTTGCCAGCTTCCCCGGTCTTTAAAGGATTAGGGTATATTTTATTCGTGTATTGCCTTGCAATCTCAAGCGTGCTGTCGGTCGAGCCGCCGTCGGCTATGATGATTTCGATATCTCCCTGATAGTCCTGGGTTTTGATGGACTCAAGGCAGGCTGTCAGTGTTCTTGCGGAGTTATAGGTGGGGGTTATGATGGAGATAGAGGGATTGCGGTTATTTGAAATCTGATCTGTTTGTTCGGTAATAGGATAATACCTCCATTAGATTTGAATTGGTTCGATCTGCGTTCATTCGCGTTCTGAAGATGCCGACAGGGATAGTCTTTATCTCCATTTTCATTCGTTATGCTGGATTTCCCAGCAGCCCCCTTTGCTTGGTCCCTTCCATGAAAGTATACCTTCCTTTGTCAGTTTTCTTATATGATACTTGACGCCGTCTAACGTGATATTCAACTGCCTTGCTATTTCTTCCTTTGTCATACCCGGATTTTGCCTGATGAGAAGCAAAATCTCATCCCGGGTTTTAAGGGTAGTTTTAGGGGTAGTTTTAAGGGTAGTGCCCTCGGATCTGTAAAATACCACTAAAAATCCCGTCTTGAGGTCTTTGAATTCAACCTTCACCTTGCCAGCGCTGCACTCTTCATAAATCCTTTTCAGCCCAGAGCCCCATCGCTCGATCTCTTTTGACTTATATAAAATTTCAGCGATCAAAGGATTTCTCAGGACAGACTGCTCGTCGCCCGTAATGAAATCCTCGGGAGTAAGGCCTTCCGGAAATGTTCCAGGATTCCATATTTCCAAGCGATTCTTGAATATTGCGATTTTGTTGCTTTCAGGAGCATAATAATCCCTGTGGCAGAAAGAATTAACCAGTGCTTCCCTGATTGCTTTTACCGGGATTTCGGGTATCTCCTCCCGCTTGAGCCTCCCGATTTCCGCTCTCCAGTTGATGCGCTCATTTATATATTCCTCAGCTTTTTCTAGGAGGGAAAATATCGTTCCCCTGAATTGCTTTATGTCAAGAAAAGTAACTCTGTCCGTGCCTGCAAAAACAGCAGCTTGGACCTCGATGGTATTTTCATTGCAGAACAACACTTCTGCTGCTTTCAGAAGCCTGCCCTCTTTCACAAGGTTCAGTTTTTTCAGGATGTTGCCGACATTATCAAACGCAAAATCTATCCTTCCAGCAGTATTGGCTCGCTTAACATAATCCCTGACTGCGCTCTCATCCACTTTACTGATGCTGAATTCCGAAGGCTCAGACTCCCACTTTATCTTGTCTCTATTCTTTTTCAGTATAAGCCTCTCAATTTCTTTAGCGCTCAGTTGTCTATCTTCATCACTTACCCTGATATATGCTCTTCCGAATGCAAAATATGGGACATTGCTTCCTTGAAACTGGACTTCCACGCAGGACTGTCCTTCGATATTGACCTTACTTATTTCGGGATAGATTTTTGGTTCAATGCTCTCAGATATTGATTTTGAGATATCTCTCAATGTTTTTTCGCTTATTTCCTGGCCTATAACCGTTCCATCATTTTTTATTCCGAAATAAAGCGTTCCTTTCTGGTGCTTGTTCAGGATCGCGACTATCGAGATGACTCCCTCTTTTAATTCCGAGGTTGATTTTTTAAATTCCAAGGTCTCTGATTCTTCATCCGAAGTTAATTTTTTAATAAACATAAGAGTCACTTAATAGTAAACAGATTACTGTCAACCTTCTTGTACGTCTTCATCTTCATAGAGCGCAGGCACGCCTTTCTTCCTGGATCACCGGCATCTCAGTCCATTTACCAGTCACCATGCACATCCTGTCATAATTCCCCAGGAATAAGCACAGCAGGTCGTTCATCCCCAGCATGGCGCAGTATCGCGTAATATACCCATCCTCCTTTCGATAAGTGTAATAAAGCGGCTCATTCCCCGCGATTTCCCTGTCCTGGAAGGGTTCTGTCATAAAGGGTTACGCCCCTTTATGACGTATAGGGGTATCTGCGATACCCCTTGTTTTGATAAAACTTTCCTAAAGTTTTTCATAAAGGGTTACGCCCCTTTAGGACGTATAGGGGATATTTCATATCCCCTTCCCGAGTCACGCATCGGGAGGGCGTGTCCACGTATGGCGAAGCCATACGTGTGCGCGGTGTAAACTGCCGCAACAGTTTTTGATAAAACTTTCTCAAAGTTTTTCATACGGGAAAGCCAGTCCATAGAAGGAAGGATATTGTCAGAATCTACAAGAGCGATGATATCATTTGTTGCATGTTTCACACTTTGATAAACCCGTCTAAAAAGGATGAATATCTTTGGGTTTATCAAACCCGCGGCTTTGCCTGCTTCACCTGTTTTAAGATGTCGGTAGAACCCAATTCAGTCCACAAACACTGTTTTCTTGTCTTTTTCAAAAGTTATGTCAAATAACTTGAAAATATCTACTCTTCCCAGCAGCAAAGGGACTTCCTCTATAAGACTCCATGCAATCCTTGCATCAATGAGCTTTTCACCGATTTTAATTTTAATCCTCTTTATCACGATTGGTATTCCCCGCTCACCAATTCCTTTTATCTCCACTATTTTATCCTCTGGCTCGATTTTGAAGTTCAAAAGCTCGCCCACAGACCTTGGGATTAATGTCACGTCAGCTCCAGAATCGACATAAACCATCTCAGGTACTTGCTCGTTGCCATTTATCAAAATTATTCTTGCAACAGGTCTTGGAATTAAGCCAAAAATTCTTGAATTTTCCTTCTTGAAAGAAAATTCTACTTCCATTTTATCACCAGAATCAGGGCTTCTTCCCTGGGTATTTTCGCTAATGTTGGAGTTTTGTCTGGATACTTTCTCTTACAATCCTCCCAGACCTGCTTTGCATTCTCTCCGCTCACGATTACTTTATCATCCAAAATTGCTACATACAGCCCTTTGTACTTGCTTAAGTCTGCTTTTAAGAAAAACTCAAACTCTTTGCTCATATTTTCCCTTCTTATATAGCTTAATATTTTCCTCATCTACATTAAGGTTAGTGTCCAGAGACCCGTCGGGGTAAAAATGAACTACGTTATGAAAATCAGTTTGCCAAGACTTCCCCATGGATACTTCCTGAGCTTCTGCTCTTTATAATACGCATAGTCCTTAATCCTTCGCCTCTGCTTTTTAATGAAAGTAAAAACATCCCCTGAGAAAAGATGCACAATTCCCACCCTGACTTTCGCAAACTTATTCTTTCTCTGCGTTATCAGTTCATAAACAATATCAATATCAAACAGGTAATCACCTGTGGAACACCCCATCAGCGCGTCCCGCCTCACAAGAAAGCCATTCGCGCCTATGGTTGGCAGCTTCTTATCATCAAGTTCGATCTTAATATAGTTCCCCTTATCTTCCTGAATCACAGGCATCTCTGTCCATTTACCAGTCACCAAGCACATCCTGTCATAATTCCCAAGGAATAAGCACAGCGGGTCGTTCATCCCCAGCATGGCGCAGTATCGCGTAATATACCCATCCTCCTTCCGATAAGTGTAATAAAGCGGCTCAGTCCCCGCGATCTCCCT
>JAHIFK010000178.1 GCA_018900975.1 Methanobacteriota archaeon | reverse complement strand
GCATAGGCTGGAACCATCGGATAAATATAAGTGGGATTATTGAACCACTGGAACTGCCTGTTCTGGGAAAGCAATGGTGTGCCTTTCGGGCTTTCAAGAGGGGGATACGAAATTACGATCTTCATTTTATCTTTCCAACTCACTGGATAATAATCCTGCAATAAAGTAGATACCATATATAAAATGTGTGACTATCGTTCCTGCAAAAACAAGGGGCATAAGGCGTATATCCTTGCCATCGGCAGATGTCAAAACAGATGCAGCAAGCGCCGCCAATAGATAAATTCCAAAGATATAAATAAAATATGTCAAGAAAGATTTTTCAATAAATGAAAAAACAGAACCAATTAGCATAAAAACAACAAGAATTGATGGGATAAAATAATTGAAGCGAAATGAAGTTTCAGGAAACCTTTTTGCAAAGAACCCACGGTGCATCCCGAACCTCGATACCTGCTTAATGTGCCTGGTAAATAATGGTCTTCTATGATGATAAACAACAACATCAGCGGATTCTAACATCTTTTTGCCAGCTTTTTCAATATTAAGACATATCAACGTATCCTCCCCAGGCCAGTATTTTTCATTCCATCCCCCAATTTTCTCAATAATCGATCTCCGAGCGATAAAATTACATGAATGTATATCCTTCGATAAAATTGATTTTCCCAAACGGAATCTATTTGAAAGACCCCCCATCATAAAAGATGAGAGAACGTAACCTCCAGCTTTTTGCAAAATCGAATCTTCATCAGGCGTTATACCAGGTCCTCCCACAGCTGCAATGTCAGAATCATTAAAATATCTCATGGCATTTTTCAACCATTCTTTTTGAGGATAAGCATCTGAATCAATAAAAGCCAGAAATTCTCCAGTTGAATTTTTTTCTCCAAGATTTCTTTTCTTACCCGGAGACACTTCCCCTGTAGCCACTATTTTTACATTGGGTAAGATAGAATGTTCATGATCAGGGAGCACTATGATCTCGAAATTATCATAATCAAGCTCTTTGCATTTTTGAATACACTCAGAAGTCTGTGGATCAATATCTTTGCAGGGTATAATAATAGATATCAAGGGATTCATTCAATACTCCTTCTGTAAATGATTAGTTTTTCAAAGTCGGGAATTTTTAATTTCGTCATAATCTCTTTAACATAATTTCCTATGTGATCTCAGTGAACTCCGTGGTTTAATCAGAAACCCCAAATCCGTACGTATCCTTTGAAACACGTTCCGCTACCTCTGCAAGGCCTTTTCTCACAGCATTTGCTCAATTCAGCCTAGCTGAGTAATGGTTTAACTGCGTTCTCAGGGAGATTGCAGTATTTATTAAGAGCTGCCAGGAACATTCGTTCCTGCGCGGATCTTGTTGTCCAGTAGGGGTCTTCGAAATCCTCCGTAATTAATTCATTAACAATGAGTCTTACCTGCACATCTGAGATCCGGAAATTTTTACGGATATGGGAGATAATGTTTATGTAATATCCGATTCTCTTAGGCATATCGGATGAAATGTTTTTGACTGCTCCGCAGTGCACGCAGTATGGATGCGATTTAAGGCCGTGTTCTATTTCTCTTGATGTAAAGGGCAGCCAGACTTTCTCTTTGTTTCCACAGCTTTTATGTTCGCATTTCATTTTTCCTCGAAAATTAGTGATAGTATTTCAAATCAGAATGTTCCTGCGTCGGGATGTTCCTGGGATTGGAAATCATTTTATCAGTATTACCACGCAATAAATCTTTTTCGATCGCCGGCAAAACGCCGGGATAGCCGGGCTTCACGATTGACGTCCTGTCACCCAGGTACTCAGATGGAAGGGATCTCAATGTTATATCTTCAGGATATCCAGGCGGTATGCTTCTCAGAGTGTCGCTGGATGGTCTTTCGCTGACCGCATCATAATCTTGTCTGTCATAATAATGTATGATTTTCATCCGGTAAAACACCGCTGCAGTATCAATCAGCATATTCCATATAGCTTTCATGTTCACTCTGCTGCTGAAGCCCATGTTGAGTTCTACAGGCGCCTCAATTATTTTATAGCCCAAGCGGTGCGCATTTGCCAGCATCTCGATATCAAAGGCATATCTCTTGACGAGGACTTTTGGAAATATGTCATCAAGGACTTTCCTCCTGTACAGTTTCAGCCCGACCTGGGTATCTTTTACCGGGACGCCAAAGAGGCTTTTTACAAGAATATAGTAAATATCGCTCAGGATTTTTCTCTTCAAAGGGTAATTCACTTTAGAAGAGGGATGTCTTTTGGAACCCACCACAACATCTGCTCCAGTTCTATCCATGTATTCCATCAATTTCACTATTTGCACCGGGTGAAGGTTCAGGTCTGCATCAATTAAAGCCACCAGGTCTCCAGTTGTGTATTTAAAGCCATACCTTATCGCAAAGCCTTTTCCATGGTTTCCCCCGTAATGAACTATTTTGATGTTCCGGTGGCATTCCGAGAATTTCCGCACCTTCTCAAAAGTCCCATCCGAACTTCCATCATCCACCAGTATTATTTCGTGGTTTATGCTGCTCAAAGATGAAATGCACTCATTGAGCATTGGAAGGATCATATCGTTCTCATTGTATGCCGGGATTATTACTGAGAGCTTATGATAATTGGTCATGGCATTCGTTCCCATTTAAATCGGCTGTCATGAATATCTGTTGACCCATTAATTATTTCCATCGATCATTCCACCAGGTAAAAAATTTAATTTAATGATGTCTTGCTAGTATTTAATATTGATGATATTATTCTTTCGGGATTCTACATCATGGTTTAAATTCGATACATTTAAATAACTATAGAACGAGTTTAATTCACATACCGTAATAATCAATAGTAAAAATTTGTGGATTACGAATGGTGGAATTATGAGTGTACATAAAGCAAATAATGGAAGGAAACAAAAAAAATCTTTTGTAGCAAGCACATTGATTACGCTATTTATCGTCGCGATGTTGATCATTTCAGGACCTGCAAGTGCGGTAATAGTTAAAATAGTTGGACTTGATGGGGAATCAATTACATCAGGCGCTTCCAAAACTTTTAACATAACTGTGACGCTTGAAAGTCATGATAGGTTTGTACCTATTTCCGACTTCAGTTTAAATATCAGCAAAAGCGGAACTACAGTAGCACAATGTAAATTTGATACTGCTGGTACTGAATTATCTCCTTGTGATGATGCCATCACTAATATTTTGGCGATTTCCTCACCAGATGCAAGTCACGTTGGTAACGGTTCTGGTTATGGCTGGGATAACTATAGCTCTGGATATGGCTTTGGCTATAATTTCAGCGAAGGTTATGGATGGAAAGGATCAGGATACGGATATGGGAATGGATCCGGATATGGTTATAGTTATGGGGCAGGCGGTAGAGATGTCACATTCACCTATCAGATAACCCTCTCAACAACTGGTATGGATACAGGAGATTATACCGCAAGAGCTTACCTCAATACAGGGAACGATGCTCTGGCTTATTTTGCTTCCAGTCAAGCTTCATTCAAAATAGTAGCAGCATCCAGCCCTGCCAGCACCACTAGCAACGGTGGCGGCGGCACGGGCGGCGGTGGAGTTACAACACCAGAGCCAATCCAAAATATTGTGAAACATGAAACAAGAGACTGTAATGTTTTATCAGCTAAGCCTTCCTTGTGCAAGTTCAGCGTTCCAGAACACTGGGTATATGAACTTGTAGTCACAGGTAAAGAGAATGAGATCGTTACCTTCAGAATAGAAGCTCTCAAAGGACTATCCTCGAAAGTCCCCGTACCAGCGCCGGGCACGCAATACCTGAATATATGGCCAGATTCAAAGAGG
>JAHIFK010000177.1 GCA_018900975.1 Methanobacteriota archaeon | reverse complement strand
GGCTGGTCAGGTGTTTTATTTTCATCAACGCATCCGGCTACCAGAGCCGTTACAATAACAACCAGAATTATATTTGCGAGTGTTTTCATGATTTCCCCTTCTAAAGGTAATAAGGTTCTTTTCACAATAGCGGTATTTAATGGTTTCCTTATTGATACCTGTTGTAACCCAAATGTATTAATAATTTGTGAACTATATACGATTGTGATAAGAATCGTAATAATAATCGTGATAAGAGAATATTTATGACAGCAGATGATCTGATAAAGGCTGCAATTGATTCTGATGAAGTTTTCATCAGGGAATTAGGAAGAACGATCAAAGAAGATATGCGCATGACAGCCGCTGAATTCAGCGAAAAGTCAGGCATACCCGCAAGCACTATTTACAAACTGTTATCTGGCAGCCGGGAACCCAATATAAAAACTTTAAGACAGATAGTACGCGCCCTGCGGAAAATAGAAGGGACCGAAAAACCCGAGTTCATTGCAGTTATTGCAGCCCGCCCTGTTCTTGACTACATAACTGAAAAGAAACTAAAGGTGCACGGTCGGCTTTTGACTGTCAGGGAATACTCCGCAACATCCATGGAAGACGCCATAGTTGCAGCCATCAGGGCTGAAAGGGACGGCGCAAAAGCGCTAGTATGCGCCCCTATCGTGAGCCCCACTGTTGAAAAGGTGCTGCGCATCCCTGTCACGACCATCATGCCCAGGGACAGCCTGATAGCTGCTATTGAATTAGCCGCAAAAAAAATGGGATGATCACTTAACGTTCTCTATCAGTTTTATCATTTTCCGGGATTCTTCCTCTGAATTGATCTTTACTGACACCGGTTTACCTGATCCGGGCGTTATTACTATATCCTCTGCCGGAAGGACTCCAAAGACGATGATATTGGAACCCGAATCAGGCCATGTAGTGATCATTCCCCTGATCTTTATTGTACCGCCATCAAAATCGATCAATCCTTCATAATTTTTCAATTCAGCTTCCTTACCATTGGAAAGCAGGGTTATTTTGGAACCGATCTCATGAAAGTCCCTGATATTGTTCTGTGATGCTATCTGCTCGATCTGGGACGTTGTTATTTTGTTCATGATCTCGGACGGAAGTGAGATGCCTGCCGGAAGCACAAGGCGGACCGTCACAAGCTGGGATGTGAATTGCGAAGCTCCTGATGCCTGTCTGGGTGTAAGATCGGTCAGTTTCTGTACCTGTTCTGAAATATTCATTGCAAGTGCATCATCCCTGTAGTTCATGACCGCAATATTCACTTTGACGGTCGCGCCTGCTAAATTCTGGCTCTGGCTCTGCTTCTTTACATCACCAACACCGACCCAACCAGCTTCCTTCAGGACGTTTTCGCTTACGACCGCAGGCCATGCATCTTTTGTTTCCAGGCATCCTGCTGCCAGCACGACCAAAAATAAAATAAGGATTAAAGTTTTTCTCATTCGAACACCGCATTAATAAATATATTGAATACTATTAATGTTTTACTACTAAAAAATTCACAACTTAATAATTCACAACTTAATAATAATGATAGAACAATGAACGAAAAGACCACCCAATTGAAAAAATCGCTCAGCATAGCCGCTATGATCGATGAAAGCGCGATGGCGGATAAAATAAGATCAATCGGATATAAATGCGTGCGGTGCGCAAAATGCTGCATTGAGGACTACGGCGACAATACTGTATCTGTCTTTCCGTTCGAAATAAGGCGCATATCTGAAAAGACCGGGCTTAAATGGGAAGACATAGCAGTTCCATCCCCATCAGAAGACAGGGATACTGACGGAAATATCCATACTTTTGAATGGGTATTGAAGAAAAATGGGAACTGCGCATTCCTGGATAAGGGTTTATGTAAAATATACGAATGCCGACCGTATATTTGCAGCACATATCCTTTTTATTTGTTTGAGGGACGACTGATGGTATCTGTTTGCGAGGGAATTGGCAGCGCTATCAGTAATGAGGATGCTATGAAGATGGCTGCGCTGCTAAAGGAACGATATATCGCTGAGATCAGGGAAACAATAGCTCTTCTTGAAAAATTCATGGGATTCAAACCAGACGGCAGGGGAGCTATATGCGTACATGACAGCGAAGGAGAGCACTGGATCAGGCAAACGGAACGATCATCTAATATATAAGCAAAGCTCAGAACAACAGCAATAAAAATATATGTATTATTAAGCTAATATTAAGTCCTATGAAACTTCTCGCACTGTCAGACCTTCATGGTGATTATTCACATGTTGAGGCGATACGTAAAAAAGCAGGGGATTTTGATGCTCTTGCGATTTTAGGGGACATCACGAATTTCGGACCGGACGAACATGCGTACAAACTTCTTGAGATGTTCAATGGACCAATAATGACAGTGCCGGGTAATTGCGATAATATTTCACTATTGAAAATACTGGAGGAGAAATCGATCAGCCTTCATAATTCATCCCATACAATTGGAGACCTTATCTTCGTCGGGCTTGGAGGGTCGAATCCGACACCCTTTAATACGCCTTTTGAATTATCTGAAAAAAAGATCGGTGAATCTATAGGTACATTATTAAGCAACATAAATACAAATAAAAAGATCATATTAATATCGCATGCTCCCCCCAGGAATACAACTGACAGGTTGCCTGTGGGGAATGTCGGAAGCGAGGCGCTGGAGCGTTTCCTGGGGCGCTTCGACCTCGTATTGTGCGGGCACATCCACGAAGCACGCGGCGAAGTTATGGTAAAAGGCACGCTTGTAGTGAATCCTGGCGAAGGTTCAAAAGGACAGGCTGCTATGATAACGATAGAAGATAAGATAACAGTTGAATTCATTGATGCATAATTATGTTAAAAATAGCGATTTCAGGTAAAGGCGGCGTTGGAAAGACCACGCTATCAGGCACTCTGGCGCGGCTTCTTGCGCGAGCGGGCTACGACGTCCTTGCTATCGACGCAGACCCGAGCATGAACCTTGCCTCTGCGCTTGGAATAAAAGAACGCCCCAGGCCGCTTACAGAATTCAAAGAGCTCATTGATGAAAGAGCAGGTGGACCTGCCGGGGTTTTCAAATTAAACCCAAAGGTTGACGACATTGTCGAAAAATTCGGCGTGACTGGCCCTGATAACGTAAAGCTGCTCGTCCTTGGCACGGTGGAGCGCGGAGGCAGTGGCTGCATGTGTCCTGCAAGCTCATTCTTGAAAGCGCTTATGCGCCATGTGATATTGAAGATCAATAGCGTGGTAATACTTGATATGGAAGCCGGTGTGGAGCACCTCGGGCGGGGCACGACCAGAGGGATAGATATCATGCTCATTGTGGTTGAACCTGGAGCGAGGTCGATCGAGACAGCCGGAAGGATAGTTGAACTTGCCCGGCAGATAGATATCCAAAAATTCGGGGCGGTCATTAATAAAGCAGGGAAAGATGCATCAGATATCGAGGTTAAGCTTAAGGGCTATGGTATAGAGGTAATAGGCGTAATACCGTATGATGAAGCCCTTGTACAGGCTGATTTGGAAAGCGTTGCCCCTATCGATAAGGGTGGGACCGCGATCGAAGCTATAAAAATGATCTCGGAGAAAGTATTAATTGTAAAGGGATGAACATTATTCAAAAATCCGAAAAGATCCTGTGCGATTGCAAATGCATTGACGAACTACTTGGCGGCGGATTCGAGAGGGGAATCGTCACCCAGATATACGGGGCTTCAGGTACGGGCAAGACGAATATCTGCATCCAGCTTTCCGTGGCCGCAGTCAGGAGCGGGAAGAAGGTCGTTTTCATTGACACCGAAGGCTTCTCCGCCGAGCGGTTCAGGCAGATAGCAGGCGATGATGCCAAAAAGGTAGCGGGAGACATAATCATATACGAACCTGCCAGCCTTGACCAGCAATATTCTTCCATACTCGAACTTGATAAAATTATGAGCGAAAAGATAGGTCTCATAATCCTTGACTCGGCAGCGCTTTTTTACAGGCTCGGACTGTCATCGGACGATTCGAACGAAGAGAACGTGGCGCTTCGGAGGGAACTTGTGAACCAGATTGGGCTACTTCATGGAATAGCCAGGAAACACGTTATTGCAGTTGTGATCACAAACCAGGTCTATAAAGACGTATCCACTGGAGAGCTCTGCCCGATCGGGGGTAATGCGCTGGAACACCTCTCAAAGACCATCATCCTGCTTGAAAAAACCGGAACATCAAAACGCAAAGCAACGCTTCGAAAACACAGGTCAAAATGCGAAGGAACAAACTGCGGGTTCATGCTGACCGATAAAGGCGTAATATAGCATTTTACATCGTGGGGTAACAGCCCTTTAGGGTTTGGGTAGTTCACTTTCCACCGCTCATTATTTTTCCAAGGCTTAAAAGGAAATCTTCAGCCTTATTCTTTATGGACTTTGGCTTCTCATCTAGCTCTGGCTGTTCTTTGATCGATATCTCTTTTTTATCTTCCACGGGACTTACATCCCTGAGCAAATACCAGGATAGCAGCTCGGAATAGATTATGACCCCGAGAAGCGCCGACCAGAGCATGAGCATAATATGGATATTATTAACAGACACGCCCTGATATGAGAACTGCTCGATGGAAAAGAACTGTGCCACGGGTTCAGGATATAAAAAAACAATAGCTACAGGAATAATTATCATAAAAATGGCAGAGATTATAGGTGACAGGTAAACGAGAATTATCAATGTGACCATTGCGTATATGAAAAACAGCAGAAATGAAATAGTTTCCATTTTTACCTCAACACCTCTGCTACTGAATATGTTATCAACGCACCGCTCAAGATTATTCCTGCGATCGTTATGTATGATAAAATCATAAATAATACTAAGTCAGTCGGCGCAACATTTAAAGGTTTTGTAGTTTCGCTATTCTTCAGTTGTATTTTCTCGACCATCTTACCTGATTCAATGGAATTGGATATGGCATTCCTTGTGACCCCGCGTATATCATTGTATGAAACTTGTACAGCAGGAAGGTTTTGTACCTCACCCTGTAAAAAGTAAGCAGTTTCTGCACTCTCAGCGTTTTCAAGCTTCCCCGACCATGTCGTTTTACCGCTTAACACCTTTTCCCCTGAAGGAATATTATCCGATAATGTAACATTAGCAGGTCTGTCGCCGATATTGGATATGGTGAGGGTAACTAATGTATTGCCTTCAAAGTACTCAATTGATTTGGCAATTGAAAGATAAGGCATATGCATTGTAAATTTGACTCTTTTTGAGACAGCTCCTGCGCCGTCCCAACTGGCTGTGGCAGATGGAAGGAAATACAGGCCAGGTTTTTGTGGCGTAACATTATATTCAAAGATCTTGAACTTCTTGGGCCCGATATCAAAATCCCATTCCAGCGGTTTTGCGTTAAATTCTTCTGGTATCATATCTTGTATGCTGACGGATTTATTGCTAAGCCCTGAATTATATATATATAGTTGCACTGTCACCATCTCATCGTCTGTGTCAGCAGGAACCCGCTTTATAATGGCCAGTTCCGGAGTTATGGAAATATCTTTACTCACATAGATAATATGAAAATTACTGCTAAAATCCCGGACATCGATCTTTGCGTTGATACTCAAGGTAGAATTCATGGGCTGCCGGGTTATTATTGATTGAAATGTTCTCCTGCCCAAAACGTCGGTCATTGCGAAACTGTCTGGTAATATCTCAGAAATCTGGTCGCTATCTAGCGTTATGCCTATTACGTTGAGGGTAAGATCACTTGTTACATTTATTGACACCCGAATTGGCTCATCGGGAAAGTATTCTTCCTTATCTGTGTTTATCTCAACCTTAACAAAAGGAAATACCTCTGTTTTATAATCCGGGAGTCTGTTCGTGAAAAAATCAATATCCATAAAGCCTGTACGGTTTATATTTGCTACTCTCATCCTGAATGTTTCAAAATATTTTTCTCCCCCTGTAAAAAACTCTTTTTTTTCACTCCAGCTCTTGTTTGAAATGGTCATGTTTGCTGAATCCCTGCCATAAGTATCTATCGCAAAGGTATGATTTTCAATTGTATAGGATTCGCCCCATTTCAACTGCGTCCTATTAAGAAATCTCCAGAATTCTTTATTTTCAAGTTTGTTTATAGATATCCACGAGTTTTCCCCCCGCTTCCCAAGAAGGGTTATTGTAATGTCATCATAATTTTTTACATCGTTTATCGCAAAGTTGCCAGATCCTATAAGCACATTGTTCTTAAAAACGCTTATTGAAGACGTTATTTCATTCAGAGAAGCGGCTTTAACAAGATAGTTCTCAAATGACAGGGAATCATTCAAACCGATAAATCCCGATGACTTTGCTGTCCAGAGCGTATCAACGGCAGATGCAGGAGGAATTAAACAGATTATTATGAAACATATTACAATTTTTATATCCATTATACATTAAATTGAATTCAATTGGTTTAAACTTTTTTATTCCAAAAAAACAGGGAGAATATATATACTTCAAAGAAATATATAATATAAGGTACTAAATAATCGAAACTGATTATATAAATTAATATTTATAAAAGATAATCATAAAGGAGAATTGTATGTTGGAAGATTTCTCAGGTAAGTTCGGAAAACTAAAGATGCCGGAGGGCTCGCTGATAAGGAAAATCGAGAGAATAAAAACGAGTTCCCAAACCGGTTATGGAAAGGGTGACTCAGCCGGTTTATTCCCTGAAATGATAGAACAGCTAAGACGAGTACCTGAAGAGATAGCAAGAAAGATCGAAGAAGTAGTTAACACAAAAACAGAACTGATCAGAGCTACTTCAGAAGCAGTCAAAAACCTCGAGATCCAGGTGAGCAAGGTAGACCAGTCTGTAGTCTCGACAAAAAAGGGTACTGAAGAGTTCAAAAATAGGCTGGATAAGATAGACGAGACAGTCCTGGAACTTTTATCTTTATACGAAGTGGTTTCAAGCACAGTGAATCCGTTCGTCGGTGACAAGAACAACCCGGTAAATCAAAAAATGAGTGAGATCGAGAAGAGAATCGAAGAGCTCAGCAATAAACCGCCGGAAGTACCTCCTACTCTGATCCTGGAATTTGAAACTAAATTCAAAGATTTTGAGAAAAACATAGAGGAACTTAAAAAGACCGTCGAGTCAAAAGCCATTGATGAGAATGCCCTTGTAGAAAAAATTGCCGAAGTGGTAGTCGAGCGCATAAGACCTCATAATAAGCGCAGGCCCATGTATACAGGGACGCAATTTACACCACAGATGCAGCCAAATGCTGCCGCTGTACCACCCGCAAGGCAGGCAGAGCCCCAGTATATAGATGATGATTCAGAAGTCAGATTGGAATATTTGAATAACAGACCGGAAACATCCATAATCCTGCTTAACTGGATAGAGTTCCTTATGGAAAAAGTAGGGCGCAACAACCTGTTCGACGTTCTTGAATATTATATGGAGATAGGCTGGATAAACGAGGAAGTCAGCTCAAAGATGATGGCATACGCAAGCGGGATAGATTATTTCGTGGAGAGACCTTCATGGAAGCTGCTTCCAGAGGATCATACTAAATCCCTGATGTTCATTGAACAGTTAAGGGGTAATAAAGTCGATAAGATGCTCTTTTCAAGGCTTGAGCGTGATGTGGAAAAGATAATCCGGACCAACAGTGAAGTCACTGTGCATTAAGACTGTTTTTTAGGCGTGAGCCTGATTTTCAGATTACTTGATGTCACTACGGTATACCCCGGACAAATGTTCCGGGGCATGTAGCTATCGTTTTCTTTATTTCTCTCGATTATATTCATATACATCTTGCTCACGAATATATTTTTCCACAACATCCCATCCTTGCCCCACAGACCCGTGGAAACAACTCGGAACCCAGAAATGCTCGCCGCACCATTCGCGTAAATGATGAAATTCTTTCCTCAAAATCCTGCTCGAAACTCCTTTTATCTTCTTTGCAACCCAAGTTTCCCAACCATAAATTGAAACCACTATCAAGCACCCATGTGCCTTCAAGAATTTAGCTAATTTTTGGTCGTAGCAGCTTTACTTTAGTAATTTACTCCAATTGACTTCAAAT
>JAHIFK010000176.1 GCA_018900975.1 Methanobacteriota archaeon | reverse complement strand
TTTTTACTATAAAAGACATGATAAGAGTTTTAAAGAGGTGATGGCATATTACCACATAGGTGAGGCTGCGAGATATATACAGAGTCTTGGATTCTCAAGCTTATGCAACAAACCCGTAAAAGTAAACGTTCACGGGGATTTTGTGAATAACTCATACTACAGCAATGATACAAGGGAATTAACCTTTGGTACATGGTATATTGATGATGCAGAGGATGCTGACATAATATTGCATGAATACGCTCATGTCATTATGGACGACCAGGTGCCGGGCTTTGGGCTTACCTGGAATTCATGCATAATTGCAGAGGGATTCTGTGATTTTTTTGCAGCATGTTTTTTTGCCGAGATAAATGAAGGCTTTAACCGTGAATGTGTTGGTGACTGGAATGGCATAGGCAAGATAGGTGGTTGTGTAGGCAGGGTTGACAGCAAAAAGCATTATCCTGAGGATTTTCTTGGACTGGAAAGCTGCGACCGGGATGGAGAGATATGGTCTGCTACTCTCTGGGATATTTATCTTCAATTGGGCGGTGCCTCAAAGGTCAAAGCAAAGAGGCTTGCTGCAAGGGATAATGCTATCAGATTGGTGATCGAAAGCAATTACAATCTGAACATTAATTCCAGGTTTGAGGATGCGGCTGATGCAATTATTATCGCTGACAAAAATATTTATGATGGTGCATATGAGCATTTAATACGGGAAGTTTTGGTAACGCGGGGGATTCTGTTTCCACTGGTAAGGTTAGAGATGCAGGCGAAAGCAGAGCCGTATATGCTGCAGGCAGGAAACATACTGACATTTCTGATATATGTGACGAACGCGGGTGAAGTTGTCTGGAAGAGAGCAAGAATTGTTATAAAAATTTATGATCAAAATCATATCATGGTTAAAAAACTGGTAAAGAGAATTAATAATATGAAGGTGGGAACACAGAAATCCATAGAGAGATCATGGCGGATTCCGAAGAGGTTAAAGACCGGAGAATATAATTATACTGTGAGCGCGTATTACAACAGGAAGAAAATCGGTATAGATGCAGGTGAATTCATGGTAATGAAATGAGTTCCTGACCGCTTCGCCAAGATATTAATACAACTTTATCTATTTAATCATTGATGGAAAATATCGAGATTGATGCGGCACTGAAGTTTGATTTTTTTGGAAAAGAGTATTTATTTGAAAGGCTGGACCCTTTTACTGTCAATATCACAACAGCGACCTCGCATACCATCGCAGGTCTTTCCGGCAGTTTGTCACTTGAGATGAGAAAAGACTTTTATGAAAGACCTTATTTAATAAAATTCAAAGATGGTCTCCATCTTTCCCAGAAATCCCAGATCAAGTTCTTCATGAAACTTCCTCTTATAACAAAATTATTTCTCAAAAGCAATGAAAAATCAATTGAGGTAGACAGGTATTTCGAGTATCGCAGGAATGCATGGCACGGTGAAGTCCACAGCGGAACTCTGTGCGTATATGCAGATGCCCAAATCAAAATTGACCTGCCGTTTGAGACGCAGGATGCCCTTGTGCCCCTCAGAATACTCAATAGGGGAGACGCTGCAAGGGAGATAAAAAAAATAGTAATTGAGCCGGAGAACCTGTCCCTTTTTAAGGGGGATAACGGATTATTCACGAACAAGGTATATATTTATGTGATATCTACAAATGAGTTCAATGTGGAATATGGCACAAAAACAACAACAAAAGCCATCAACCCGCATCCATTGATCGACCGGAAAATGTCTGTGACAAGAACCGTGCTTACAAGGTTCGATAGATATGGCATAGCAAGGGAGTTTGGATTATGATCGACTTTTACAACATCTATGCGCAATACTCCACAGAACTCAAGGCGATATTGATATTAGTGACTGGCATGATCGCCTCTAAGCTTATCTCAAGCGTATCGGGTAATATTGCGACAGCTAAACTCGGAAGCCACATAGGAGGCATTACCAGGAACGTCGTTTTTTATGTGTTGATCCTTGCAACGATAATCTCAGTTCTTGCAGAATTCAAGATTAACGTCACAGGTGTGCTTGCGGCAGCAGGAATAATGGGCATCGTGATAGGGTTTGCAGCCCAGACATCGGTTTCCAATATAATTTCAGGTTTCTTCCTTATTGCAGACAAACCCTTTGAGATAGGTGAAGCGATAGAGATCGATGGACAGGCAGGTTATGTTCTTGACATAGGTCTTCTTTCCACAAAGATAAGGACTTTCGATAACCGGTATATGAGGATCCCGAATTCAACAGTGGCGAACACAAGGATAATCAATATATCAAGATACGAGATAAGACGGCTGGATATTCCCGTTGGTATCGCTTTCAAGGAAAATATTCAGAAAGCGGTTGAAAAAATTGATTCTGTTTTGAAAAGTAATGAAAACATTCTCATGGAGCCTGAACCCATGATCATTATTACGAAGTTCGGAGAATCCAGCATAGATCTTGAGGCAAGGGTATGGATACAGAGAAAGAAATTGTTCGATGTAAGATCAGAGCTGATAATGGGGATAAAGACTGCTTTTGATGAAGCTGGCATTGAAATTCCTTTCCCGCACAGGACTGTATATTTTGGGGATGACAAAAAGGTTGGAATAAAGAGAAAATGATATTATGTTTTCCTCTTTTACATTTATGCAGCTTCGTCTAATATTTTGTCAATGTTCTCGTAACTGTCGCGAGCGCGACTGATGCTGGCGTTTAATTCAAAACCTATCAGCAGTACAAGGGAGTTGATATATAACCAGAGCATTACAACCATCAGTGTTCCAATGGAACCGTATATTTTGTTGTATTGACCAAAGTTATTAAAAAATAGCTAACCACGTAATAAAGGGGTAAACGATCAAAGCCAGGGAAACTGATCTTTTTCGACCATTGTGTAAGTAACAGAAATGGGTTTGAGTTAAGAATGTATTGTTTAATGTTGAATTTCATATTTTTTGCGTATGATTTCATGTTTCCCTTGAAAAACCTTAAAATCATCTTCATATTGCGCATGACTGACTAATATCTTTTTCGGAAAGCTATTTATATAAAAAAATACAATAATAAACAAACAATTGTAAAGAGTGGGTTTACATGCCGGACAACCAGTATGCGATTTTAAAAAAAGAAGAGCTCAACAGCTTCATCTCCACACTTTCAAAGCTGAATAAACTGGCAGCGCCTGTATCCAGAGGATATAATAACTATTCATTTGAAGAAGTAAATTCTGGCGATGAAATTGCACTCAAATATATCCCTACTATCCTTCCTCCCAAAAAATACTTTATGCCCGTACATGAAACACTGCTTGAGTATGATATTAGCAAGGGGCTCAACGCGGATGCGGTAACAGAGTCTGAAGAAATGATCCTGTTTGGAGTCCATACCTGTGATATTGCCGGGATACAGTGTTTGAATATGGTATTTTCAGAACATCCGGAAGACCATAATTATCTTATCCGCAGGCAAAATATCAAGATCATCGGGCTTGAATGCAATGAATATTGCGATGAATTTGCGAATTGCCGCCTGATGGACACACATCTGCCCGATTGCGGATATGATCTATTTTTCACCGACCTGGGAGATTATTTTATCGTCCACATCAATACCCGGGCAGGGGAAGAGATCATCGAAAACGCAGGTTTTTTCAAGAGCGCGCAAACACGCCATCTGAATGAGCTGGCATCATTTCGCGAAAAGAAAAGGGCATTATTCAAGATTGAACTCCCGATCGAATCGAAATTTATTCCCGATCTTTTTGACAGGTCATTTGAGAGCAAGGTATGGGACGATCTTGATGAAAGGTGCCTGGCATGCGGGAATTGTACCACTGTATGTCCCACCTGTTACTGCTTTGATATAAAAGATGAGATAAACCTTTTTCTCACTGCAGGAAAGCGGTATCGCGTATGGGATTCATGCCAGCTTGACCCATTCGCAAAAGTAGCAGGGGGTAAAAATTTTAGAAAGGCTCGCAAAGAAAGGCAAAGGCATCGTTATTACCGGAAATTCAGGTATTCCGTAGATAGATTTTCACGGTTTTTCTGCACAGGGTGCGGAAGGTGCAGCCGTACTTGCATGGCGGGTATCAGGCTTAAAGAGACGCTTAAATCATTAATCGAAACATGGATAAAATAATTTTAAAAGACTCTGCATATTGCATAAAAAAAGGGACGATCCTTGGCATTAAACAGTTGACAGAAAGTGAGAAGCTGTTTGAAATAGCGCTGGAAGGCAGCCAGAGGCTTGGCTTTGAGCCCGGGCAGTTTGTCATGGTATCAGTATTCGGCGCAGGTGAAATACCAATATCATTGTCTTCTTCTCCAACTAATAATGTATCTTTTGAAATATGCGTAAGAGCCGCTGGAAAAGTCACGAACGCACTGCACAAACTGAAAGCAGGAGATGTGATCGGAATTAGAGGACCTTTCGGGAAAGGCTTCCCTGTGAGGATGCTTGGAGGAAAAGACCTTCTGATCATTGCATGCGGATTGGGTATTGCTCCACTTCGTTCTTTTATCAGGTATGTATTTGACAACCGCAAGGATTTCGGAAAAATCAATATTCTTTTTGGATGCAGAAATCCGGGAAATATGCTCTTCCTCGACGAGATCAATGATTGGAAAAAAAGAAAAGACGTATATTTTGAAAGTACTGTTGATTGCGGCACTCCGGACTGGACAGGTAAGGTGGGACTTATCACTACCCTTATCCCGGGCGTCAATATCGAACCTGAAAGGACATTTGTAGCGCTGGTAGGACCTCCGGCTGTGTATAAGCCCGTAATAAAAGAACTGCTATCCAGGAATGTTCCCGAACGACAGATCATGATCTCCCTTGAAAGGCATATGAAATGCGGTGTAGGTAAATGCGGTCACTGCCAGATACAGAATTTATACTGCTGCCAGGACGGGCCGGTTTTTAATTATGAAGAGATCAAACATTTGAAGGAGGCATTTTAATATGGGAAAACCAAAAGTGGCATTTTTTGATTTTGCATGCTGCGAGGGGTGCCAGTTGCAGGTTACGAATATGGGGGAAACTCTCCTTGATGTATTGAATATAGTAGATGTTGTTGAATTCAGGGAAGTCATGTCGGAAAAATGGAAGGGGGAGCTTGATATCGCGATCATAGAAGGAAGTATCACGGATGAGCATGCTGTTGAACGTATAAAAGAGATAAGGGAAAGGTCAAGGATATTGATAGCTTATGGTTCCTGCGCTGCCATAGGTGGTGTAAATGGAATGAAAAATAACTTTGACCTTGATGATATCAGGGAGTATGTATATGGTTCACAGTACCACTTTTTCCCGACAGAAAAAACAAAGGCAGTCCATCAGGTCGTGAAAGTTGATTATTCCGTAACTGGCTGCCCTGTATATATTCCTGAGTTCGTAGAGGTTTTAAAAGCCGCCCTGCAGGGCATTCCTTACTATGTGCCCGACTACGCAGTATGTGTTGAGTGTAAACATAATGAGAATGTATGCATGTTCGATAAAGGCGTGGGATGCCTCGGTCCTGTTACAAGGGCGGGATGCGATTCATGGTGTGTGAATAACGGGAATATATGCTACGGCTGCCGTGGTATTGTGAGCGATCCGAATGAAAAGGGAGCGCATGATGTTCTTTCAAAATATAATATCGCACTTGACCTTATTTTAAATAAGATAAATATGTATAACAAATGCAGGGAAGTTGATCAAAATGCACAGGGACGTTAACATTAATTCTGAGTATATAACAAGAGTCGAAGGTCATGGTAAAATAGTTGTAAATGTAAAAGAAGGCAGGCTGGAAACCTGTCACCTTGACATTGTAGAAGCGCCCCGTTTCTTTGAAGGGCTACTTAGAGGTCGTTCCATCTTTGAAGCGCAGCATATAACAAGCAGGATATGCGGTATCTGTTCCTGCTCGCATTCGCTTGCGTCGATACAGGCTGCTGAAGATGCGCTTTCTATCACGCCTTCCGGGCAGACAATAAAACTCAGGAAGCTCCTCCTTCATTTTGAGATGCTTGACAGCCACTTATTGCACATTTATTTCCTGGCAGCGCCCGACCTTCTGGGAGTTAAAAGTTTCGTGCCGTTGATCGAGACGCACAACGAGGTTATCAGACGGGCATTACGACTTAAGAAGAACTGTAATGACCTGTGCGGCATCCTGGCTGGGCGCCATATCCATCCCATCTCTGCGACCGTAGGTGGATTTACTAAGCTGCCGAAGGAAAAGGATCTTGATGCAATGCTTGCCATTTTAGAAGGGATGCGGCATGATATTGAGGCTACAGTGAAGTTAATTTCTACATTCAGTTTCCCCGAATTTGAGCGGGAAACAGAGTACGTTGCGCTCGTTGGCGATGATGGCGAATATCCGCTCTTGACCGGGGACGTTGGCTCATCTGATGGGGTGAGGATGAATAAAAAGGAATACAAAAAAGTTACTAATGAGTTTGTTGTCGCGCATTCTTCTGCAAAGCATACTAAACTTAGCCGCGAGTCTTATGCCGTGGGTTCACTTGCGCGGTTCAATTTGAATTATGATAAACTTCATCCGGAAGCGAAAGAGACTGCTTCTGCCCTTGGGATAAAACCATGGTGCATCAACCCATATCTGAATACTGTTGCACAAATGGTTGAAAGCGTGCACTGTTTTAATGAAGCAATTTCAATAGTACAGGATATAAAGAATACTGGAATAAATTATGATGAAGAGATCGTGGTGGGATTGAACGAAGGATCAAGGATCCCTGTCAAAGCAGGTAATGGCGTGGGGGCTGTGGAAGCGCCTCGCGGGACTCTTTTTCACAACTATGAGATAGATGAGAAAGGGATCATCAAAAACGCCAATTGTATTATTCCTACAAGTCAAAATCTTAATAATATTGAAAGGGATATGGAAAAACTTGTGCCGGAAATACTTGATAAAAGCGATGAAGAGATAACCGGTTCTCTGGAAATGCTGGTGAGAGCTTATGATCCCTGTATCTCATGCTCAACGCATCTTGTTGATGTAAAATTCATTAACCGGTAAAAAAATGAAAAGTGTCAGTGTTATTGGGATCGGAAATAGCATCATGGGCGATGATGGCGTTGGGATACATGCTGTTTTGAAGCTAAGAGAGATGGGGCTCCCGGCGGCTGTTGAGATTTTCGATGCTGGAACAGATGCCTTCTACGCAATAGAAGCAATGGACGGCAAAGATAAAGCCATTATACTGGATGCCTGCAAAGGAGGTAAATCGTCAGGCACAGTTTACAGGTTCATCTGCGACCCAATACATGAAAAATGGGAACCTGCTTTCGGGTTGAGCATGCATGGAATGAACTTTATGGATATCATGATAACTTCGGAAGCATTCAAATTACCCCCTGAGATAGTGCTTCTGGGTGTGGAACCAGAGAAGATAGACTGGAGCACTGAGTTGTCCCCAAAAGTGAAGGAGGCTCTTCCCTTGCTAATAGAAATGGTGATAAGGGAACTTTAGTCAAAAAACCTGGATCTGGTATGTCCCAGAGGGATCCAAAATATGCACCGCACATCCATTACAGGGGTCAAAGCTCCTCACGATGTGCAATACAATGACAGGGTTTGAGCAGTCGATCCCGTACTTGTTCCCCATAGCGCATATTGGACTTCCTTCCAGGGATTTTTCCATAACACCACCCGGCGAAACGTTCCACGTTGTAGGAGTGATTATCTGATAATTTGAGACCACGCCATCCTTTTGCGTAATCCAGTGACCTAATGAGCCTCTTGGCGCCTCCCAGACGCCAAAGCCTCTTGTATTCATGAGTTTTTCCGGCTGCCTAATGAATATTCCCTTCGGATCAAATTCAT
This sequence comes from Methanobacteriota archaeon, assembly GCA_018900975.1. Classification (GTDB taxonomy): domain Archaea; phylum Halobacteriota; class Methanosarcinia; order Methanosarcinales; family Methanoperedenaceae; genus Methanoperedens. Next base: position 82 of record JAHIFK010000176.1, on the reverse strand, counting down.
TTATCCAGCCCTCAAGCAGGTACCCTGCAACAAGCATTTCCTGTATCCTTGCTATCAATCTCATATATACGCTTGCAACAGG
>JAHIFK010000175.1 GCA_018900975.1 Methanobacteriota archaeon | reverse complement strand
ATGTTTTGGAAAAATATTATTTTTCAGGATTCTGGTTTGAATGACGGTTCATAAGGGGGTTGATTGGGGAGTTTGGAAATCGAACTGTCTTAAAAAATAGTTTTTACACACTCTGACGTAGTCCAGGAAAGAGGAGAAGAAGAATTATGCCGGTAATAATAGCAACAAGACCGAGTATCCCTGCCTCAGGACCTGATTGCCCGCCTGTAAATTCCGGTCTTATCGCAGTAACGCCAAATATACCAAGTCCGCTCCTTAAAGAGAACAAGTGGTACTGGAAGAAGTTCCATGAGAAATGAAACCCGATAGACGTCTTCAGGCCGTTCGTGAAGTAAAGCAGGGAGAGGAGTACGCCTGCCATTGTTACAGTTAGAAACATGACGATGGCATTAAATGGAGGAAGACCGAGGAATAGTATAGAAGGGATATGAAGCGCAGCGAAAATAACAGAGGTCATGAAAATTGCCTTCCACCTCCCAATGCTTTTTTCCATACAGGGGAGGATGTATCCCCGGAAAGAGAGTTCCTCTGCTATCGACACCAGAAATTCAAAAAGAACGCCTGTTATCAGAATATTCACAGCACCCGGGACGATCCCATCGAACTTTATCCATCCGAGACCAAGTTCAAGTATGAAGATCATGGATATCAGGACAAAACCAAAAATCAAGCCGGATCTATGCGATCCTTTGCCGCCCCATCTGGTAATGTCGTGCTTCTGTCTTTTTTTAAAAATAAGGAACAATACCACGATAAGCAGGTATGAAATAAAAGACATTTCAGGAAAATAATATGATGACATCACTATTATGGATAAAATCGAAATGAAGAAAAGGCAGTTTCTTAATCCGTCACTGTACTTATTCGAATCCATCGCATCTGGAATTGATTTTCAGGTACATATAATTGATTTTCAGGTACATATTATTGTTTAGTTGAAGCACATATTATATAAAAATAGTATTAATAAAAATACGCCTTTGAGTAAACTATATCATATTTGATAACCTAATGATGAAGTTCAATATGACTGATTCAAAACTACTGATCACAGAACTCGTGCTGACCGCCTACCTGTACAACCAGTCTGATAAACTCAGTGTAGACGACCTGCCGCAGAAAATACGAAAACATTACTGGGATGAAAAGGAAAAAACGGTGAAGCGTCCGGTTTATGTAACTGAAGGGGATATAATATCCATCTACGGTCTTGAGGATGTAAAAACAACCACAAAGACACTGCCTTTCCTTGAGTACGAAGAATTTGGCTCCCAGATAAAACTAACCGTATTCGACCTCGGAGCGAAATGGTTCGTCAAACAATCGGGCGCAGTTGAAAGTATCAACAGCAACCCTACACTTGCATCATTTTTTGAGAACTATGACTCACTTCCGGTAAGCTACGAGAAAGCAAAGGCATTAAACATGCCAAAGGAGAGCGGCCGTGAATGGATCAACTCGCTTGTAAAGGCCATAGAAACTGAGAAGGGTTCTGAGGAGATGCTAAGACTTGCCCATATCGTGTCTCCTGAGGATGTAAAGCATACCATGAAAGACCTTGTCCTCACAAAAGAACAGGAAAACGAGATAGAGAAGGTCGTAAAGGCTATCCAGTATCGCGATTACCTGAAGCGGATAGGTCTTGTGGAGATAGGAAAGCTCCTTTTCGTCGGCCCGCCTGGAACTGGAAAGACCTCGGTCGCACGCGCGCTTTCCGGGAAACTGGGCATTCCCATAGTTGAAGTAAAACTCTCACAAATTGCAGACCAGTACCTTGGCGAAACAGCCAAGAACATAGACAGGGTGTTTGAACTTGCAAAACGCTTAAGCCCCTGCATACTTTTTATTGATGAGTTCGATTTCGTGGCAAAAGCCAGGGCGACAGATGAGCATGCTGCGCTGAAAAGGGCTGTGAATACCCTGCTCAAAGCAATAGATGAGATAAGCCTGGTCGAGCACGGCGTTCTTCTTATTGGCGCCACAAACAACCCTGACATACTTGACAACGCAGCATGGAGGCGGTTTGATGAAATAATGGATTTCAAGCTTCCTGATAAGGATATACGGAAAAAAATACTTGATATAGTGCTGCGGGAGATCGAAGGTACTTTTGATACCGAAGAGATTGCCCGCAAGTCAGAGGGATACTCAGGCTCTGACCTGCGCCTGATAGCGAGAGAGGCTGTACTTAATGCCCTTATTACAGAGAGAATGGCGCTCACACAGCAGGATTTGCTGCGCGGGATAGATGAGTTCAATAAGAGGAGGGCGCTAAGGACTAAGGACGAAACAGGATGAAAGTAACCCTGCTGGGTACAGGGGATGCAGTGGGAACACCGAAGATCGGGTGTTCCTGTCCTGCCTGCATGGACGCGGTTGCAGGCGGTAAAAGCAGAAGGCTTCGGTTTTCAGTCCTGGTTGAGTCCTCGAAGGGTAAAGCCCTCATAGATTCAAGTCCTGACCTCAGGTGGCAGTTCCTGAAAAAAGGTATCAGCCACATTGATGGGGTGATATGGACGCACTCGCATTATGACCATTATGCCGGGTTCGGGGATTTTCACCGGATACAGAGCGGTGTGAATGTGTATGGGGTGAAAAGTACGCTTGATTATATCCTGAACTATCTGTATTTTATGAAGCCGGTAAGGCATGATGTGGAGTTCTACAAACCATTCGAGTTGATAGGTCTTGAGATTATGCTTGTGGAAGTCCACCATCCGCCCCTTGAAGAAACAGCAGGCGTGATCATCAGGGATGGAAAAAGCAAGGTGGTAATCACCGGCGATACAACGCGGCACATCCCGAAAAAGACCATTGAATTGATGATGGGATCCGATCTGCTCATCGCGGATGCCATAATCCCGCCAAGGGGAAATATTAGCAAACACATGAACTCACAGGAAGCGATGGAACTGGCATCGCTTTTGAATGCAAAAAAAACCGTGCTCACTCACCTGAGCCATAATTTCCCTCCTCACGATGAAGCTGTTAAGGAATGGCCGCTGGGACATGATGGGATGGAATTTGAATTTTGAGAACGGAAAGTATATTAAATACACTGACATAATGGTATTCACTTCTTCTAACTCAAAGAACAGGTGAAATTCCATCTGTGAAATGGTATAGGAAAGTTAAAAATCAAACAAAGGAATAATCATGGACGAAACCCCAACAGCCACAAATTTTAATATAAATGATTTGACAGAAAACTCAAAAAATGTTAATGCAACTATCAAAGTCATCGAAGTAGGCGAGACAAAAGACATACCTTCAAGGTTCGGAGATAAACAGGTCTGCGAAGTAAAAGTCGCAGATGCCTCAGGAAGTATCCTGCTATCCTTATGGGATGACCAGATCGGAAAGATCGCTGTTGGGGACACCTTGTCCATCCAGAATGGCTATATTTCTATCGTCAGGAATTCGATGAGATTGAACATCGGAAAATATGGAAAGATGCTTCTGTCCGAAGAGGCTCTTACTGAAGTGAACACTGAAAATAATGTTTCAGACAGACACGTTGACCAGCCGGAAAGACCAAGGCGCCCAGCATACGGTGGCGGCGGTGGCGGACGCAGCGGCGGTAGCAGCGGCGGATACGGCAGCATGTACGGCGGCGGAGGCGGCGACCGCAGTTTCAGCTTCAGGCGCGGTAGTGGAAGCAGCGGCGGCAGTAGCGGCGGCAGTGGCGGCGGCGGCGGACGCAGGGATTCACGCGGCGGCGACAAGAAAGGCGGCAGAGGAAGAAGGTAATTTACCTTCTGCTTTTATTTTTTATTAATACTTTTTATACTCAATCATCATATACAGTAATTTAATGCTGGAAAATATTCCGGATACATTTCTTAACACCACGAGCAAGGAATTTCGGGTTCTTATCGCCATAGAGAACAATATGAAGTTCTACGAATGGGTGCCGATAGATGAGATATCCGGTTTTACAAAATACAATATCAAAGAGACCGGACATATCTTATTCACCCTGGCAAAGAAAAAGCTCATTCAAAGAAATATCGCAGCGTATGAAGGATATAAGATATACTTTGAAGCTTACTACATCCTTGCGCTAAAAGCGTTCGTAGAGCGCGGTTCTGTCAATGCAATAGGGGATTTTGTCGGGGTGGGAAAAGAGTCAAGGGTTTACTCCGCAGTGGGCGGCCTGACGAACAGGGAAGTTATCATAAAGTTCCATACCGAAGGTCAGATGAGTTTTAAGAAGGTCAGGATAAAAAGAGAACATCTCGAAGACAGAAAACATCTTTCCTGGCTGTATGCTTCGCGCCTTGCTGCAAAAAGAGAGTACGATGCCCTGAAACTCCTGTATCCGAATGTCTCAGTTCCTGAGCCTATCGACCATAACAGGAATGCGATCGTTATGTCGGTCCTTAAAGGAAAGGCGCTTGCACACACACAGGTGGACGAACCAGAATGGTATCTCGATGAGATACTGGCACAGGTGAAAAAGGCAGCGCAAATCGGGCTCATCCACTGCGACCTGAGCGAGTTCAATATATTCGTTAATCCGCAGGGATGCGAAATATTCGACTGGCCGCAGTATGTTACTTTCTCCCACCCAAATGCTGAAGAACTGCTTCACAGGGATGTTGACAATATTCTTACGTTCTTTAAGAAAAAATACCGGGTCAAAAGAGATATCACTGAGGTGATGAACAGTATAATGGAGTTATGCCAGAAAAAGTGATCTTCGGAGTGGATATAGCAAGAGGTTCGCCCAGGGCTAAAGAAAAACCGGCTTACGCTGTGGTTGTACTGAGGGGCGGTCAGGCTGAACATCACAATATGGTCAGTCTACACAAAGTCCTGAGGATGGCATGGAAGGAAAGACCGCAGTTCATCGCCATCGATAATGTTCATGAACTTGCGCCGGACAGGAAGGCTCTTGTCTCTTTGCTCCAGGAACTGCCGCATGAAACAAAACTCGTTCAGGTCACGGGCGGAGAACATCCTGAACCTCTGGTAAAACTTGCAAAAGAACGCGGGATCACATTCGACAGGTTCGACCCAGGTGCAGAAGCCCTTGCGTGCGCAAGGCTTGTTGAAATGGGCACAGGTCATGAGGTCTCTGCTTTTGAGGATAAGACCATCATCAAAGTCAGCAGGGGGCGCTCTCCAGGCAGGGGCGGGTGGAGCCAGAACAGGTACAGGCGCAAGATCCATGGGTATGTAAGGCAAAGAGCACGTGAGATAGAGGATTACCTGAACGAACAGTCAAAACTTCACGGGTTCACCTTCACATCGAACGTGGCTGAAAGGTTTGGGGGGTACTCAAAGGCTGAGTTCCTTGTTAACGCGCCCAGAAGCGCTATCCACGTGAGTTCTGGAAGGTACGGGGACGTGCAGGTGACCGCACGCAGCATTGAGCGTGACGCGCTGATCTTTAAACCCATAACTACCAGGAAAAGGGATTACATCATAGTGGGTATTGATCCAGGCACGACTACGGCTGTCGCCGTGCTCACACTTTTTGGAGAACTGCGGAAACTGCATAGTTCACGGACGATATCCATCCCTGAGGTCATAGAGATGATAGCTGAAGAAGGAAGACCTCTTATCATTGCAAGCGACGTGTTCCCCACACCGAACGCTGTTGAAAAGATCAGGCGCGCTTTCAATGCCGTGCTTGGCACTCCTCTGGATATGATCGCCACAGAGGACAAGATAGAATTTGCGAAGAACTATGAGTATTCAAACGCCCATGAACGGGATGCCATCGCGGCTGCAGTATCAGTTTATCGAAAGAACAGGAACAAGTTCGAACAGATCAAGAGAAAAATACCTCATGGAGTGGATGCAGACGAGGCGATAGCTCAGGTGGTGAGAGGAAGATCCGTTGATACAGTAATATCTTATCTCACAAGGAAAGAGGAAAAAGAACCTGTGAGTGATACTGCGAAGAAGAGAACTGGCGAAGTAGCGCTTCATCAGAGGGAGTCACTCCATAGATACGAGGAAAGTATCAGGGAGATGAAGGGATACCAGGAAGAACTTAAAAAAGAACTTGATTTGAAGGATAACAGGATCGTTGAGCTTGAGAAGATCATCAGCAGGCAGCGTGACAGGATCTATAAGGAACTTAAAAGAGAAAAGGAATTGAGGATACGCGATAAGGAGATAGCCTCGCTGCGAAGCAGGGTTTCCGAAAGCGGTAAGCGGATAGCATCCCTGAATGACAGGATACATAACCTGAAAAACGTGCGCAGGCTTGAAATGAGCGGGAGGCTTTTGCCTGTAAAGATCATCCAGGCATTCACAAAGGACAGCATCCAGAAAACGCGCGAGCAGTTCGGGATAAAGAAAGATGATATTATTCTGCTCAAGGATGCAAGCGGGGGAGGTGCGATGACAGCTAAAATGTTGGCAGATACGGACGTTGGTGCAGTGATCATTTGCAACGATATGTCCCATGCGGCAGAGGAGGAACTGTTCAGGTTGAACGTGCCTGTGCTTGCTGCAAAGGACGTGAAGATAAAATTCGATCCTGCAGAGGAGATCGCAGTTATTGATCCTGAGGATATCAAAAACGCTATCGATAAGTGGAATATAAAGGCGGAAGTACGAAGGAAGGCTGAGAAGGAAGAGTGGCTTGCATCGCTGGTGGATGAATACAGGAGCGAGAGAAGAAAAAAGATGAAGGGGTGAGAAACTTCAAAGCAGTTTCAGATGCCCTGTTATCCTGTCCAGTTCACCCACTTCTGCAGGTCCGATCCCCAGCACAGTTACCGTCCCGGGTGGGACTTCAGTTAGCCCTGCATCCTGAATAAGAGCTGTTGACAGGCCGTGTTTTCTTGCGGATTCTTTCAGTTCAAAGAGGTCCTTCAAAGCTGGTACCCTGAGCACCACTTTCTTTTGTCCCCCTTCTTTCCATGATTCATAATCGTTCCTGTCAGCGAATTCAGAAGCTGAAACAGCGGCATGCGCTACCTGGACTGCGAGCTTGCCTTTTGAAAGTTTGAGGTCGTCACGCACTATGATGCACTGTTTATACTCTGCCATAAAAAAGATTCTACTGAGGCTTCTGTTCAAGTATCATCATGCCTTTCTGGTCGAACTTCAGTGTGTCCCTTTTTTCAGACCATTCTTTTCCGAATTTGAGTGATTCATCCCTGTCAAAATCGCCCACAGCAATGATATCAGTGTTCGTTGTGATCTTATCAAGAGGGATTGACATGTAGTACTCTTTACTTTTAACAACTACCCTGTTTTTGTCTAATGCAACGGTCTCCCCGATGTCGGCGCCGTTTTGCTTTACGAATTTACCTGTGTATTCCCGTGCGTCGAGGTTATTTTCCTTCAGTCCGCTTTCCTGATTTATTTTTTTGAGAAAATCTGAGATCTTACTTATGAGAGACATTCATGTTACTATTGTTTTTCCTCAAATAAATACTATTACTCTTCCATCTTCTCCCTGAGCCCCCGCGCCATTGCGCTAATCTCCTTCTTCCCGAATATCCCCGCGATCAGCTCCACAGCCTCAAGCGCCCTTGCAGCCTGGTCAAGATAATTGAGCACATCCCCGCCATAAGCATAAACGCCGTACTGACTCGTAAGTTCTGAGATGATCTGATCTGGCGATAAACCTTCGGAGCATAGCTCAATGACACGCGCCGAGAACTTCTTCTCTGCGCACCCGCAGTACGGCGCATCCTTACACCTGCATGCCATGAACTCGCGCGCAAAGTCAAGCATAGTCCTTTTCACGTTCTCCTTGAGCTTTGACAGCCCATCGGCTGAGAATACGATATCAAGACCTGCGCCAAATACCCTGGTGGGGAGGTCTGTCCCAAGTGAATCTGACAGCTGCGAGGCATACCTGAAAAACACAGCATCAAGAGTCCCAAGTTCTGTTACTATGTCCAGCGGGTCGCGCCCATCCAGCACCTCACTTTTTATGAGAAATGTCTGCTCAACGCTCAGGAAATGCGATGCAACGATGCGCCCGAGAGCTGTTGGCGAGAATCCGGCATTTGTTTTTTCAACGAACCCGTATTCCCTGAGTTTACCTAACAGGTGCCCTGTGTCACCCTCTCCAAGAAGCAGATCGTTCAACATCTTTATTTCATCAAGCGTGCGGGCGACAATGATATTGGAAAGTGTTTCTTCAAGGAGTTCATCATCCCCGTAGTCCACTCCGAAGTGCTCCAATGTGCCTCTCAACAGCCCGAAAGCGATCTCGTCCTCAGTATTGCCTTTCCCGAATCTTTTCTCAGGGTCAGCCAGAAGCACAACGACCCCAAGGTCATGGTAATCAGGTCTCCCCGCGCGCCCCAGCATCTGCTGGAACTCGCGCACAGTGAGCCATTCGATGCCCATAGCGAGGGATTCGAATATTACCTGAGATGCGGGGAAGTCAACTCCTGCCGCCAGAGCCGCGGTGGTAACAACAACGGGCAGTTCACCTTTCCCGAATTTCTCTTCCACTTTTTTTCGCTCGTGATACGAAAGTCCTGCATGGTAGGGCATGGCTTTGATCATAAGCCCGTTAGCCAAGAGCTCGCAGTTGCGGCGCGAGTTGGTGAACACGATGGTCTGCCCCCTGAAGCCTTTGGAGGACTGCTTTTCATACTCCTGGTGCGCAAGCTTTTCGATCAGCCGCTTCTTTTCGTATTCTGGCGCGAAGATGAGGTGGCGATCGATGGGTACGGGTCTCTCCTCGAACTCGATGAGAGCCGCGCTCAGTTTGTCGGCAAGCCACTGCGGTTTTCCCACCGTGGCTGAGAGATAGATGAACTGCGCATTGGGGGCGATGAACTTAAGGCGCGCGATAAGACCATCAAGCCTGTGCCCGCGCTCTTTATCCTCAAGCATGTGCACCTCGTCTATTACCACAGTGCCAACATTACCTAACGAGCTTTTGTTACCAGACCTGATAACAAAGTCCAGTCCTTCATACGTACCTACGATAATGTCTGAAGAAAGCGTTGTGCGAATGCCTCTTGAGTCTTTTCTGATGCGGCTTGTTCCCACACGCAGCGACGTGGGACCAACGGATGAATACCGCTTTGTGAAGTCACCGTACTTCTGGTTGGCAAGCGCCACAAGAGGGACAAGATAGAGCATCTTTCCCCTGCCGCCAATGATGTTCTGGATGCCTGCAAGCTCCCCGACAAGCGTTTTTCCCGTAGCTGTAGCAGAGACTATGAGCTGGTTCTTGCCATCAAGCAATCCCGCCTTCACAGAGAGCGCTTGTACCGGTAGCAGTTCATCAAGGCGGGTAAGAAGTATCTTTTTGAGTTCAGGATGAAGGGGCAGGTCTTTTACCCTGATGTGGCTTTCGACCTTGCTTGCTTCTATGGTATCGTATCTTGTCAGCCCGGAATCCAGTTTGTCAGGACTGAGCATTGCCAGCACTTTATCAAGGTTCCCTGTTGCGAGCAATATTTTCACAAGGCGTTCCTGACCGTGCTTTCCGATCTTCAGCGATCTTGCTTCCCGCAACAGTTCCTTTGTTGCGCATTCCTCGCATATCTGTTCGTTATGGAACCTGATGGAATCGTTGTTCATCAGGGTATATCTGCCTGCGGCAAGACACAGGCGGCACGGGTTCGTGTATCCGTAATCCAGTTGATACGCTGTAAGGAGTTCCTTGAATCCAGCTTCTGACTCCTCATTCCCCTCTGCGATAAGTATCTTATCAGCAAGGCGCAGCAGTTCTATAAGTTCCTCAGGCGCCCTGAAGTCTTCCTTTTCGCCCTGCCTTATCCTGAATTTGCCAACGCGCGCGCCTTTTTGGGTTTGCTTGAGGATCAGGGTGCCCTGGAAGGATGGCTCTCTTGAATTACCTTTGATGGGGAGGACGAGGAGCTTTGACTTCTGGGGGTGGATGATGACGTGGAGCATTGTTGAAATAATTTATATTTTATCTTAAAGCTCTCAGCTTTCTTATTTTTTCAATCCCGCCTTGCGTTTTTGCAAGGCGCTCATAGAAATTGTTTGCCATGATAATTTGTGAGTCTATGAGAGGTTTCACTTCTTTGATCCACACGGAGCGCGGATGAGATTTAACATATTTTGCCCATCGAATTACCTGTTCTGAATGAGTCCTGTCCCTCATGATAACCTCAACTTGCGGATCATTGCTTTTATCCTGATGATCTCATTTTCATCTTTTATTTCTCTTTTCATTCAGGATATTCATTATATTTGCGGGATAATATGTCTTTGCACCATACTGCTTTGTGGCATGAT
>JAHIFK010000174.1 GCA_018900975.1 Methanobacteriota archaeon | reverse complement strand
GGAGTTCCAGAGCGTTCCGTTAGAGGTATTCTCGCTGTGGCGCAGGGGCATGGGCACCATTGGCGAATTAGAGAAACCTGTCAAACCTGTCTGATGACAGTTAATACAGTTCACGGCTGTAGAATTACCTGTGCTGTAACTTGCATTCGACTGTAAATATTTGGCTGGATGAATGTCTCTGCTGGTGTTAAGGTGACACCTGGTACAATCAACAGCGCCGTTATGCTTCGCCAAATTCCTTATGCTGGCGCTTCCGCCTGAGCCATGGCAATTGCTACAGTAAGCTGAACTTGGCAGGGTTAAACTGGGTTTGGCAAGAGTATCATTATGTATCCAGCCAGTGTTATGGCATTGTGAAGACGTGCAGCCTGGATTGGATGAACTGTATCTCATGCTGTGGTTGCTGATGCTGCTGTTATAAGCCGGGTCTATCATGGCAGAGGCGAATGCCGTGCTTGTGTTCTGGTGGCAGTACGAACAGTTGGTGCTTGCTCCTATTCTTATATCCGTTCTCTTCTTTCCATAGTGGCTTGGGCTATTATTGCCGCCATTAGCACCCCCATAAACAGCGCCGCTACCAGCATCCGGATCGTTGGCATAAATCAACAGCTCTGTCCTATTATGACAGTCATAACACGTAGTAGCAGCAGGAGTGATAATGGTGGTACCGTTCCATAAATGCTTACGAAGAGGCCTTGGTATATTGAAGTGGCATATACATCCCAGGTCTTGATCATGGTTACCCCCGCCCATAGAAGGTGGCAGGTGGCAGTCCGCACATTTTCTTGGTGTTTTGTAATTCGTTGTATGATTGTTTGTAAAAAGTGAAGGCTCATTGCCGTTGCCATGGCATGCCCAGCAGCGCTTGTTGTTGGCATAGTAAGCTGTGCCATTAGAAACGGATGCACCGCTGTTGAGGTTCTTATGTATTTCGTTATTGTCATTGGTAGCTGTAACATTCACGCGAGCAACTAATGCTATGCCTCCTATGTCGTGACAGTCCGCGCAGTTGGCTCCCCCTACTCTTGTCTGGTTGTGCACGAGCCGGGTTATGGTGGTAAAGCCGTAATTATAACCGTGGCAGCGGTTGCATGCAGAGTCATTCAGGTTGGAATAGAAGTTGGTGTAGAGCGAATGGTCGGTGTATTCGTAGATGCTCTGGTTAGCGCCATAGGTGGTGTTTCCTGTGATTTCAGGCGGAACCAAGAGGCTGTCTCCTGTGAAGGTATTTATCATATCGCCGGAGGTATTCGTGCCGCTGGCATAGCCCTGCCAGTGGCAGGAAGAGCACCAGGTGGTATTGCCTATGGTTGAGTTAACGGTGTTGCTGCCCTTCCAGAGAGAGGGTCTTCCAAGAGCAGAGGTTTTATGCAGGGTCTCGCCGTGGCAGTACTTGCATGAAGTAAGTTGGGCGCTTCCCTCTGTACCGTTTGTCCAGTAGCCGGGCGTGGTGTTCCACTTTTTACCTGCGCCTGGGTCGCTGCTGTGGCGAACTGGATTGGGAACCTGCGGAACATTTCCTGTGTAGCCGCCTGCCCCTGGCTTCGCTAACAAAGCATTCATGAAGGTAGAGTTCTGGTGACAGTTTGTACAATTGCCTCTAAAAGAGGAGGTGCTGCCGTTAATATAAGTAGCGTTCTGGGCAAACACTTTTATAACGTGAGCATCCTGCGAGTGGCAGACGGTGCAGTTCACAGAGTTATTATGGCGCTTGTATGCATTGTGGCATGAGGTGCACTGGGTGTATTCCGTGATGTTGCTGGTGATAGATACCGATGGGTCTGGCTTTGTGATGTTGTGCATTGGGTTGTGGCAGATGATGCAAGGAATGTTTGAGTTAAAATCATGACTTTTTAGCGGATTACTGGAGACGGGATAAGTATCGGAGTAAGTTGAATTTGAGCCATTTAAAGTATTTATGCTTGTGAGATTGGTATTTCTAGCTGGATGGCAGCTTGAATTGTAGCAACTGGGAATCGACTTTGTAGCACCACTTCCATGGCAGTCGACACACGTCTTTTTGCCATCATGCACACCATATGAATATGAATTTGAATTGCTTGCTGTGCCATTAAAATACCCATATCCCATATGGCAATCAAGACATTGGTCGGAAGTATGAGCAGAATGAGTCCAGTATGCTGCACTCGATGTACTAGTTATTGAGGTATAGGGAGATCTTGGGACATATGTTACTGAACTACAAGTCCTACCCATCGAAGAGCCTGTACCTGGAGCCGTATGACAGACGCTTCGATCATTATTAGTAGGCGTGTCTATTCTGAAATACGTCGTGGCATTAATATTTGCATCTGAAACCTGTACTGCTGTTATCCTCCAAACACCGAAGTCTGGGTCAGTTTCTGCAGTAAATTGTCCTCTCGTATTATATGAAAAGTTTGCAATTCCATTTATATCGGTGGTGCGAATTTCTGTTGCCTTTAATATGCCATTTCCACTATAAATTGTGAAATTGATATCTATCCCTGACTCGGGCTTGTTTGTGCTATTTAGCTTGAGAGCATATGCTCTAATGGTAAAAACTTCATCATCAAAATCTGTGTTGCCATAATTAGTCCATGGCCCAAACACTGCGCCCCTATTTGCGGCTAATTTTAGCTGGGAAAATCCTCCAACCATCGATGCTGCAAATATGGAGAGCGAATCTGAGGATGCTGTCAGGGTGTTATTTGCCGCATCCACGCCTGTGCTGAGATCACTCCATGCGCCGTTTTTATAATGATATATCACAAGCCGATTCTCATCCTGACCGCCAAGTTCAGCATCTGTATAATATATTTTGATCTCTGCATACTCAAAACTTAGATTCACTGCGCTGATGTCAACATACTTGATGATATTTCCAGGCGCAGGTATAGTCACAGGATTATTTTTCCCAAAGTTATCAAGTACGATTTCGCCGCTTGAAGGAGCTTTAACTTTCAGCCTCACAGCCACGTTTTTTGTCTTTATAGCATCCACTTCGAGTTCTCCCCAGTCAGGGATGTTGGCTGAGGATAGAGTGCTGGTCTTTTCCTGTTTTTTCAGGGTTCTGGCTTCATCATAGGTCTTGACCTCGCTGGTGACAGGCATCCCCCTGGTATCGCGAATCTCGATTCTTTCACTTGCTCTGGCGCTTATCGCAAAGACTGAAAGAGTAACCACCGCAGCGCTCACAATATTTTTTGCGGCATCGACTCTGGTGGGCAATTCGGTCCATGCCCCCCCATCATAGATGTAAATCACAAGGCTGTTCTCATCTATCTCATTAAGTTCAGCATTCGTATAATGTATGGATACATCGGCATTAGCAAATGAAACGCCTGTGGAATGCAATTCAACATACTTGACCGGAATGCCAGGCGCCGACTGATCAACGCTCCCCGGCATGGTAGCGCCATAGTCCTCCAGCGACACCCTGCCATTCGGTGAATCCTCAGAAATCCGCAGGTTTATTGATATGTTCTTTGTACCAAGAGCGTCAAAATATATACATGCGTTGGGTGCATTGCTCCAGTTTATATAGTTAACATTCGATCTCCCCCCGGATGGCGCCCCGGTCATGCTTATCTCTATTGCGCCGTATATCAGGCTGCCCGCGCTGTCCGTAAAAGAAAGTTTCCCGCTCGTCCTTTTTTCCTCTGTGAGCACGGGAGTGGAATAAATGATCAATACTGACGCGAATAAAACCAGGAGTACTATTAACAGCGGTACTGAAAGTCTTATACTGGCTTTCTTAGCCTTATTTTTTCCTGGATTTTTCATTATCTCGTTTAATTATAAACTAAGCATGATATTACTAATAATTTTTGGTTATTATTACTATCATTATCATTTTTACTTATATAATGTGGTGTATTCTCGGCGTTTTTCCCGAAAAAAATATAACTATTCTGACACTTTATGTTCTGTCAATTTCACGCTAACGTCTTTTCCAGCCGGGTCAAGCACCCTTGTATTTATTTTAAAAGGACGGGAGACGTTGAAACCATTATGTGGTTTTACTGTTATGGTGTAATTCCTAAAGATATCGGTTGCAGGGATACCAACCGAATACCAGCCGCTCTGTACCTGCATATCCTGTATAAGAACCACTGTTATTCCCGGCACTGAAAGCGGTGTTTCTTCAGGCACTTCCATATTTCTGGCATACGAAAGAGAGGCATTTACCTTGGAAATGATATGTGAGCTGTAAGAATCAGGTGGGTCTTCAAGGGTAACCTCCACAACGATGACCGCAGTGTTTCTCTGCATCGAGATATAAAATATTGCGCCTATTGCCAGCACCAATAAAATTATTATTATAATAATTGGTTTTCTCACATGTATATATTAAATTAAAACATAATAAATATTACTGAAAAAGAAAAAGAGAAAAATAAAAAAATAAAAATTTACTTAACCTGTGTTGTTCGTATAAATGGTTACATCAGTGGCGTTAAACGACAGAGTGCCTGTGGTGGTATTGAAGTCATAGCTATAGTTGTAGCCACCTTTCCTTATCCATGTCATCTGCACGTTTACCTTGGTGTGACAGCCATAACATGCTTCGTTTGCGCCTTTGAGCCAATTCTGGCTTGAAGCATTATCATAGAACGGCTTGTGGGCATCATCCGTAAAGTTGACGCCATAATGACAGCTTATGCATTCCACTGTAACTGCTGCATGGAGTACCATACCCGTCCTGACTGTGCCATTTGCATAAGTGAATGAGCCATTAGTTAGATTAAAACCAACTGAAAAATTGGATGATGATCCATAAGACCCATTGCCTAACGGTATTAAACTTGAGTTTATAGTACCAGAGCTATGGCAAACCTTACACTTCTCATTGCCGGCGGCATTGAACGTGTGGTAAGCGCTCCCTGCCAGTTCGGCTGCAACATCAGAGTGGCATGTTGTACATATCGTACCGTTGCCCGCTTTATCGAAGGAGTGCTGCCCTGAGAACAGAGAAAGTGCGTTCGGTAATGCGAACAATCCAACAAGTACGACCGCTATTAACAATAATAAGGATCTATCCTTCATAATTCACCTCTTTTATATTTTATTATACATTATCATATTACCTAAACCCATATAAATCTTATGATAGTCATTAGCATGAGCATGAATAGAATAAACAGTTTATTTATAAGTGTCAGGTAGTGTATTGAAATGGTTCAGCCTCTTATCCCATTTCTTGCCCGATAGCGCCTGATCATGGCATTTCTCGCAATCAAGATGGCAGGAAACGCAACTCACACCCCTGGGCTGGTGGATAGCGGCAAGATTGCCGGAACTGGGCACAAGAGCGTCAGGATATGCGTGACATTTGCCGCAGCTCTCACCTGAAGATGGTATCTTTGGATTAGGACCATCATGGCAGCTTTGACAGGTCACATTCCCATCCGCAGGATGCTTTTCATGGGAAAAACTGTGGCATTTCAGGCAGTAAGACCCCCCTTCGATATGGTCTTTGATCCTGCCAGCCTGCGGGGCTGTCACCTTGCCTGACATATGACATTCCTCACAAATATTTCCCTTAACTGAAATCAATAAGGTCAGGTCAGAAGAGAGTAGAGGTGGTACATTCGGTGATATATCCACCCGAACAGGCTCCATTTCTGCCAGGGCTCTTTCGGACATTACAGCCGGTATCACAAGACCGAGTGACACACCAAGGACCCCGCACAATATAACTATATAAATTATTTTTTCATTCCACATGATCGCCTATAGAGTTCTGTTTATTTTATTCAGCTTAAGAAGTATGAATATCCCAAACAGGAGTGTGAGCATTGATACTGCCCCCTCAAGCCAGGGCACATTTTCATCTATTAATTCCAGGATCCCTTTTTGTGCCTCTATTGGTGGAACATCTGTCTTTACTTCAGGAAAACCTGAAGGAACAGAAGCATCCTGACCTGTTGTTTTTGAAACCATGACAGTCTTTTGAGGGAGGGGAGCATACCACTCAAATCCGGCATTTTTTGAGCTTATTTCAGGCGGTTTAAATTCAAGGATATTAGATACAGATATATTATATGTAAATCGCGCCGTCTCACCTGGATTCAGGGAACCGGAAAAAGACCTGTTCCCTGAGATAAAAGTGGCATTCAGGGGTATGGTCTCTTTAACCGTAACATTTGTCGGCACATCGCCGTTGTTTATTATGGACATAGTGACCTGCACTCGATCTCCAATACTCAGGCTGCTCTTATTCAGGCTCCTGTCAATACCCAGGTATGGGCCTGATACAGTGGTCCGTGGAGAATCTGACTCTATATGGAGTTGTTCGCCCCACTCCATCCATGCAAGCTCTGCATTTGGAAGGTTATAAACACCAGTTCTTCTAGCCTTTAGCTCATATCTGAATTCCCTGTGATCGCTTGCATTTATATCGAAATCCCATGAAATGGATGTGCTGTTCGTATCATTAGTAAAACTGAAACTGGGCGGAATAGAATCCACAAGTTTCACACCGTACACAGGGTAGCTCTGGTCATTATCCACTCTTATATTAACATAGGTCACCTCCTTTTTTGACCTTATGCCCCCAACCCCATAATACGATTCAGGATATATCTTTTCTCCGAGAATAGAATCAGAGACCCTCTTTGTAATGCGAAAAGTGCTTGAAGTGGAGATCTGTTCCTGCTTGCTTATTTTATAAATATTCCCATTTCTGTCCTTTCCACTTGCATTGACCTGGATAGAATAACTCTTTTTTATGGATGCTGGTATCAGGAAGCTGAGTTTGACAGATACGGTGTTCCCGTTCAGGATGGCAGGATAGCCCCGCTTCAATGAGTTTTTTAAAGGACGCTGCATGGTCAGTTCCGCTTCCCCGGTTGAAAAGTTACCGCCCAGCAGCCTGAACCCCCTGTAATTCTCTCCTATAGTATAATCAAAGATCATTGACCCACCCTCGACCAGAGTTCCGCTTTTTTCAGTGGAATTGTATATTGCACGCAGCATAACGGTCTTATCTGAAAAATTCAATACTTCAATAAAGAAACCATCTTTGACGATAGTGCTTGCGGATCGTGAAAGCCTGTATTTGCTCACGTTCTCCCACCGGATGTCAGGAACAGCCAGCGTTCCTTCGCTGAAGTAGCCGCCTGTTGCATCATACTCATTCAACAGTTTCAGACCATCGTAGTAAATTGTAAGGTCAGTATCCACAAGATCTCCCTTTCCGGAATTTTCGAGGCTTATTTCTGCTATTATCGTAGAGCCTGTCTTTGTTTCACCCTTAATGGATATGCCAGGTGACAGTTCGGGTATTTTCTTATCTTCTTCCACAGGTAACTTAACCGTGATCTTAGCCCTCGGATCATTTGGATACACACCCGTGTTTGCAGGCATGGGATTAATATTTGAAACTTCGTCTGCTATTATCTTAACTCCCTGAAAACCAGCGCTGTTTGAAAAATCAAATATGTAACCCTCACCCTGTGAGAGCATCCCTTCTTTGGCGCTGTTATTATATGTAACTTTGATAAACACAGAACCAAGCCAGTTAAAATCCCGGACTTCTATCTGGTAACCGCTTATCTCAGTTCTGGCATACCCCCAGCTCAGCGTTCTGACCGTACCGTCGTTCCAGCATATCTTTTCTTCTTTGATATATCCGCAATCGTCGGCAAGCGCGAACTGCGCAGAAAACAGAATTACCGCTATCGCCGCTAATAAAATATATGGTTTCATGTATGTGTTTTCTTAATAAATTTTAATCCAGACAGGATCAGAAGTAAACCGATCAAATTTAGTGAATACGTGTAGGAAGCTGACCAGGAAAAGTCTTTTAACCCGACCATATCCCAGCTGATGTTAGGAATAATGCCATGCTGGATGGCGTATCCACTCCACGTTATAAAAAATAATGCTATTGCAAGCAGGATCATATTCCAGCCCATCTGGATATTGGAGGGTAATTTGAAGTTTATCGCGAAATCCGGCTTTTTAAGCATCATTTCAGGTCGTTCCTTTACAGACTCGATCTTTTCCTGGGCGCTCCTGACAGCCTCCTGAATATCAAAAGGCATGACACCTCTAATGATATAGTTGCACCAGGAGTAGTATGAGAATGCGTAAAGACCAAGACCTATGAAAAGACTGGCGAACAGCATGTAACTTTGCAAATAAGCGTTCATAGCTATCGTAAATACTGGAAGCACAAGCACTGGAACAAATACCCATGCCCATGCTGCTTCCTCTTTCCATAATTTATATTCCGCCGTGATCGCTCCCCACCACATAATATAGACGACAGTTACAGCGTATGGCACATAACTAAGCGGGAACTGAAGCATAAAAAGGAACACTGCTAAAGTGAGATTTATTAATACGATATATTTTATATGGTATGTGTTCTGTTGGGCGACCGCAGGCGCAGTCATCTCTTTTTTTGAGAGCAGTTCGACGTTCATGTTCAGCCTGTCAAGCTGTGTTTGCACTCCTGTGAGCCCGACCTGAACTTCTGCGACATCCATAAGAACTGGCTCCAGCCTGTGATATATCACCTTTTCGAATGTTTCATCAGCGATATGCTGGAGATATGTCTCTTTTCTCAGCAGGAAGGAAACTCCGGAAAGAGTACCAAGCCCTATAATAAAATAAAAGATATTCTTAATGAAATCGACAGGATCAAATGATGAGGTAAGGTTGTATAGTATCGGGAAGAAAGAGCTGAGTATCAGGTACAGCGAAGCCACTATCATGGAGATTACAGCCGCATACTCCGCAGAAGAGAGATGCCTGACAAAACGACTTTCATCCTTTATTTCTCCGGTCTTGCCTTCTTCCCTTTCCATTTATTTATCTCCTGAAGGCATTTTTTTCCATCAATTTTCACCTTTTTTTCCATCAAACATGTTTCATTACAATCGTATCCTTCTTGCGTCCCTGATGGAGAAAGCCAGATACAGAATAATACAAATAAAGAAAATCACAAGCCCGGCAGCTTTGACGCCTCTTATAAGTTTTGAAACTGCGTCGAATTCAGGACCATACATCCTGCCCTGACCACTTGCATCAATTATGAAGTAGGCTCCAAGGTTGCTGATAATCATGGGGTGTCCTGAAATTAGAACATTTTCACCACGGATCCTGTCCTTCGTTACTATCCAGGGATCCACTGTGGGATTTGCATCACCTTTCGTCCGCAAGCCGCTATCCGAGATAGATACTACCCTGTGCATTACAGGAAGCCGCATGTCAGGGACTTTTACTGTAATTATATCCCCCGTATCCGGTTTTGCATAAATGTTCTGCATGAGTATAAGGTCGCCTTTTTTAAGCGCGGGATTCATGGAATCTGAAACCACAACAGAGAAAAATATCAGTTCAGAATACAGGACAAAAGCCAGCAAAAGCGTGAGAGCTACAGACACCATGACAGTGCTTAGATAGACTTTCTTTGTTCTGTCCCTGTATCTTGATATCGTATGATCCAGGGCATTTTTTTTGCTATTTCTTTTAACAAAAGTCAAAACCCGGCTTATAAAACCTATGGTATTCCTGAACCCGTGCCTGGATTCATGGAATATCATATAAAGTCCTGCAAAGAGCATTATGTGCCAGAGAATATAACTGTACAGAGGGTGACCCAGGATGTCCCTATTGACCAGTATGGACTCGGTTACAGCAGTCAGTATGACTGCACTTGCCATTATAGTGATTATGTTAATAATCATTAGCTTATGATATGAGCTTTTATACTATAATAGTTTTCTATCAATTATCTGCCCCTGCTGCCGCTAGCGTCACAAAGGGGTATAACTACGGAAGGTAGGTAGCAGCCGGTTCGCTGCAAAAACCTGTTATCCTTGATTTTTACGCTTATTGGTGCGGACCGTGCGTGGCAATGGAAGAGGGGACATACCCTGACCCAATGGTGGTCTCTGAACTGACAGATTCTGTTACTATAAAAGTGAATACGAAAAAGAGGATAGAGGTCGAAGAAATAAATTGAAATCAGTGGGTTTTTTTATTGTGCCAGACAGAACAGCTATAAATATTTAATAACATATTAAAATACCTATATTTCATTTGGAACTATCAGACATGCAAAAATATATATAACGAGACATTTCTTTATTCAGCAGTGGTACTAAATGGATTTACTTAAAAAAGCGAAAGGATTTTTAGCTGACCCGGTTAAAGAATTCGAAACATCGAAAGATGAAACTCTGGAAGAAGCTGTAAAGTATTACCTGTTCATAGCAGCGGTATACTCCCTTCTTTCCGCGATAATGACATCGATCATTTATTCGATCGTAAGCTCCATTGTGACTCAGAATGTGGATCCTAAATATATTGTGTTGGAGCCCCGCGGTTTTGCAGAATTGTTCTCGGACTTTTTTATGTCTTTAGTTCTGATGCTGATATGCGTGTTCATCTGGGGCGCGATCATTCATGGAATGGCATATATCATGGGCGGAAGAGGGGAGATCCAGAGGACCGTAAAAGTTGCAATGTACAGTTCCACACCCCTTATACTTCTGGGCTGGATACCGATGCTTGGTATATTCGGATGGATATGGGTGGGGGCTCTTAACGTAGTCGGACTCCACCAGTATCAGGACCTTCCTGCAGGAAAAGCGATCGCGGCTGTGATATTGCCGATCGTACTGCTCATAATACTGGCAATAGTGCTTGTGGTAGTCGCAGTTACGACGATCATCCCAATGGTACTGGAAGGAATTTCAGTTTGAAAAATGAAACCAAAAAAAAATCTTAGAAATAGAAATCAAAATACCGAGAGTCGAACAGTCCTTAAATCAAAGATAATTTCCGCGGTCGCTGCAGTATTATTCGTTATTGTTATTGCTTATTTTCTCTCTCTTTCGGGCAGTGACAGGTGGAGCGTGAGCAGTGAAGGAGGTCTCTCCTATCCTGAAAACAGAGGCAAGGTCGATGTCGCCGTGCTGAAAACCGAATCAGTCAGCAACTACACCCTTGAAACAATATCATTTCGGAGCAAAGACTACACTGTAGAGGGGCTTCTTCGCATCCCGTCTTCCGGGGAAAAAGTGCCCGCAGTTGTCATCCTGCCCGGCGCCACAGTGCCTAAAGAGGGAACGCAGGGACTGGCTGAGATATTATCAGGTATGGGGTATGCAAGCCTTGGCATACAGCAGCGCAATCTGGGAGGTGTGGATATGGAATACGATCTTAAGCTTTTCAGTGAGGGAAAGGAACCCGTAGAGCACAGGATGGTATTAGATGCCCTGCGCGCTGTGGATGTCCTCAGGCAGGATCCGAGGATCGATCCAAAAAAGATAGCTGTTATCGGGGAGAGCAACGGCGGACGGTTCGCCATAATCGCCGCGGCGCTTGACCCTGATATTAAAGGTGTCATCGGCGTAAGCACCAGCGGTTATGATACGGAATCGCAGCTATCCGGCGTCAGGGATGAGAAAGTTCTCAGGTTCTATCGTTCCATAGATCCTGATACCTATCTCAAATCCATACCCCCACGCAGGTTCGTGATGATGCACTCTGTCAATGACGATATTATCCAGATCGGATTTGCCGAGAACACTTTCAGAAAAGCTAAAGAACCGAAAATGTTCTATGAGGTCGCCACTGGAAGCCACGGGTTCAGTGAAGGTATGAGGGAGCCGCTTGAAACCGAATTGAAGCTCATGTTCCAGTAAGATATGGCCTGAATTTCCCAATCTTTTTTGTTTTCATGTTTCTGTCTAAAATATTTTTCATGATATATTTATTTTCTTGACGCAACATTCCCGTCCTGCCATAATTTTCACATCCGATCCATCGCATTGCGGACATTTTATTACTGGCACGAAAAAATGCATTTTTTCAGATAATTCTATCGGGCCGTTATACGAGCATTTCTTGCAGGTTATAGAAAGTTTGATGACCCTGATGTCAAACATTGCTCCCTCTGCCACAGTCCCTGCTGTAATTGTTTCAAAGATAAATTTCAACTGGTCAGGATTTAGCGCGGTCAGTTCTCCAATTTCAAGATATACCTGATTTACCTTCCTGGCATTATTTTTTCCCGCGGCATCAAGCACGGCGTCGATAATTGCACCTGCAATCGATATCTCATGCATTTATTTCACTCATTCATTTTCTATATGTATTTCAGACCAATAATTATTTATGAATTATGATCAATTGATGAATATGCATACCACTGAAGATATATCAATCGGTTATGATGTTCTGGGAGCAAATGCAAAGCTTGCATGTAACAACCGGAATACCCTTGAAAAATTTGGAATTACATCTTTTAATATCATGGGCGCTATAGGCTCAGGGAAAACATTACTGGTAGAAAAGACTATTCTTAGACTGGGTGGGAGTTACAGGATAGGCGCTCTTGCAGGAGATGTTGTAGCGCGCCTTGATGCTTCACGGTTTGAGAAACTGGGTGTCCCTACTGTAGGGCTAAATACAGGAAAGGAATGTCACCTGGATGCACATCTGGTTGAACACGGGCTTCTAAAACTCCCTCTTGATTGCCTGGATATATTGTTCATAGAAAATGTTGGAAATCTTATCTGCCCTGCGGATTTCGAACTTGGCGAGCATAAACGTGTGGTTATTGTAAGCGTTAGCGAAGGGGATGATATTGTTGAGAAACATCCTTTGATTTTTAGAACGGCAGACCTTATAATCGTAAATAAGATCGATATTGCAGAAGCTGTAGATGCTGATGCTGATAAAATGGTACGTGACGCTCGTATCATCAATCCGCGTATTAATGTCCTGAAGATGAGCCTGAAGAATGGAGAAGGTTTCAATGATTGGATAGAATTCATAAAGAAAAGTATAGGAGAAAAGAAGTAAAATAATTCTCAATTCATTTCATTAATCATCCTTGCGCCAATCATCGCCTGCCCGAGGCTTATGCCACCATCCCCGCATGGGACTTTGGTGTGAGTCACGAATTCAAATCCCTCTTCATGTGCCATATTCATTGCTTTTCGAATTATTGCTTCATTATATCCTACCCCGCCTGAAAAACCGATCACTCCAATTTGTTTATCCTGCGCCACTTTCATTGCCATTTCACATAATCCCGCTGCAACAGCGCTCTGGGCAGAAGCTGCGATATCAGGAAGCCTCTGTTCATCTCTTGCGAGATAAACTGCCTGAATAAGCCCT
Source organism: Methanobacteriota archaeon (assembly GCA_018900975.1). Taxonomy (GTDB): domain Archaea; phylum Halobacteriota; class Methanosarcinia; order Methanosarcinales; family Methanoperedenaceae; genus Methanoperedens. Next base: position 14,168 of record JAHIFK010000174.1, on the reverse strand, counting down.
GTCGTATCAAATATATATTTTCCGTCCGTTTTTTCTATCCGGACAGGCATTTCAATGACATCCCTGCCTTTTCGAGAAAAAGCTTCAAGCTTCATGGCAGGTTCACCTTCATATGTCCTTTCCATGCACACTCCAAGAAGTGCAGCGACCGCATCCAGTATCCTTCCCGTGCTTGATGTAAGCGGTGAATTGAACCTGGTTTCTATCTGCTTTAAAATAATATCCAGCTCTTTTTTTCCAAAATAAGGCATGAAGATTTTTGAAAGCTCACCTTGACTGAACTTTTTGGACAATATCCCGGCAGCCATCCGTGCCGGATACCGGGCTGCCAGATCACCGCCTGGCATCAATTGAGGTATAAGATGACCGGCGCGCTCAAAACCATTATCAACAAGGATTATCTCACCTCCCCAGGAAGTCCCATCGTTTCCAAATCCCACACCGTCAGCCGTAATGCACACCATTCTTTCTATGCTTCTCTCTACCTGGAGGGAAGCCGCATGGGCAAAATGATGCTGGCATTTTACGAGGGGAGCATCAAATTTCCGGCTCAATTCCTCACCCAGGACAGAGGTGTTGAAGGATGGATGTTTATCCACAGCAACCGCATTGACTTTTTCCACACCTGTCAATTCCATGAGATTATGTACTGCAGATTCAAGATATTCAAGCGTCCTGAATTTGGTAGTATTACCAATATACTGTGTTAGAAAAGCCTTATCTTTTTTCAGGACGCAGGCTGTAACATCAAGTTCTGCGCCCAGGGACAGTACGGTTCCATGTACGTCCATTACCTCAATGGGGGTGGGTACGAAACCACGCGACCTCCTTATAAATATTGGACTATTGTTTATAATTTTTATCACAGAATCATCACATCGGTTCTTGATCTCCCGATTATGGATAAATGAAAAATCAGCAGCCAAAGAAAGAATTTCCCCGGTATTTATTGCCATGGGTTCACCAGGTGGATTTGCCGAGGTCATAACCAGGGCTGGCTCTTTTGAGGCATGGAATAAAAGATGGTGCAAACCCGAATATGGCAGCATTATGCCAACAGTGTCCAAACCTGGAGAAATTTTATCGCAAGTGCTATTTCTTTTCGAAAGAAGCAGAATGGGCCTTTCGATTGAAGTAAGAAGGTGCTCTTCCTTTTCGGAAATAAACGCTATCTTATGGGCATGCGCCATGTTTCTTGCCATGATGGCAAAAGGTTTCCATGGTCGCTTCAGGATCTTTCGCATTCTTAATATTGCCTCATCATAGCCCGTTCCTGTCACGAGATGAGTGCCTCCGATCCCTTTTATTGCCAGGATTTTCCCGGCATCCAGAGCTTGCGCAGCATCTCTTACAGGATTTTTTGAAAAAGTATTCTCACTTCCCCTGTATAAATTATAATGAGGTCCGCAGTCAGGGCAGGAGATCGGTTCTGCACGAAATCTCCTGTCAACAGGATCAAGATATTCTTTCCTGCATCTTTCACACATATTGAATTCGGACATGGCGGTATTTTCCCTGTCGTAAGGAAGTGATCCGATAATGGTGAAACGCGGACCACAGTCAGTGCATACCGTGAAAGGATACTGGTATCGCCTGTTCGTCCTATCAAAGACATCATTCAAACATGCGTCGCATATGGTAACATCGGGAGGGATTATTGAATCGGAACTTCCCTGTTTTTCACTTTTTAATATTAAAAAATCACCGAATTTTTTTTCATTAGATGGAAATATTTCAATATTCAATATCCTGGATAGCGGCGGACCATCTTTTTTAATAATATCCAGAAAATTCCTGATTTCAAACTCATCACCGTCAAGCAATAGTTCCACGCTATTCCCTGAATTCTTGATATATCCCTTGATATTGTTTTTCCTGGCAGTCCTGTAGACAAAAGGACGAAATCCCACACCTTGAACAGTACCACTGATTATTACTTTGAATTGAGGCATTGCTCCTCTTGATAAAAGGTTATTAATTCATAAAGGGTATAGATATTCAAAATATTTATGTTAGATAATAAGATATGTTTTATCGGATTCGGGAATTCCATACGAAGTGATGATTGTCTTGGATTGTACATAATTTCATTGCTAGAACAAAAGCTTGGTAGTAACAATAATTTTACTTTCATGACATTACCCCAGATCGACCCTGCTCTTGCACCTTTGCTTGGGGAATATGATGAGATCATTTTTATTGATGCTGCAGTTGATATAGACAACGAATTTATCTTTGAAAATATCTTTCCCACCCGATCGTCAGGATTTACAACACACGTTTTTACACTGGCGCAACTCATGGATCTTGCAGGTTCTTTATACAGGGTTCCAGTGTGCAGCCTGATGCGAGTGCACGGATACGAGTTCGGATTCGGTGAAAAACCTTCAAAGAAAGGGGAGCTGGCAGCATTATGTGCTGTGGATGCAATTCTTTCTTACCTTTACGCTTGAGATGGGGCATGGAAAACTTTTTACACCATCGTCTTCCATCTTTTTATGCTCTCCTCGGCTTTCGTTTTCCCTAAGAACTTGTTTGCTGGCTCAACCAGACCATTTATCAATTTAAAGTAATCTTCTCTGGATGATATTTCCCTCTTATTTAAACCCAGTTTAGTTGCCACATTGCCGACAATAATCGAGCTCAATGCGCCGCATGTACGTCCCATCTCTTCTTCTATCTTCAGTACGGCTTCATTCGGCTGCATCATATCACCTTCTTACCGTATCAAGCACACATTCTTGCATTCGAAGTTCGAGCTCTAATGGCATCTGCCCCATGGCATGGGTGGCGCATGAGAGACACGGGTCATATGCGCGCAATGCCATCTCAACCCTGTTGAGGATCCCTTCCGTGAACTTGCCATTCTTGATGAAACCCTTTGCTACATCGGCAATGCTCAGGTTCATTGCATGGTTGTTCCCCGCGGTTGCCACAATGAGGTTTGCCATTGTGATCTTTCCTGATGAGTCTGTCTTATAGTGATGGAAAAGTGTACCGCGTGGAGCTTCAATAACACCAACTCCTTCGCCTTCAACACGTTCAACAGGAACCCTGACTCTTTCATCTGTTATGGATTCATCACTCAGCAATTCAAATGCCCGCTCAGATGCGTAAAGAAGTTCGATAAGTCGGGCATGATGATACAGGAGCGTGTATTGAGGGAAAGCGCCGAATGCCCTCTTGAACTCTTTCATTTCCGTATTCGCAAGGTCTGTGCTGATCCTGTCAGCTACGTTCATCCTGCTTAATGGCCCGACCCGGAATATCCCGTCCGGATAACCCATTTGCCTGTAATACGGAAACTTCATATAACTCCAATCATTCACATGTTCGGCGATATGTTCAAGATAATTTCGTGGATCAAACTCAATGAGGTTGCCTCCATTAATATCATTTATCTTGAGCATGCCGTCATAGAGTTCCAGCGCACCCTTATTAGTCAATCCCATGTGCTTTGTCTTTATAGCGGCAAATTTTGGTATTAAATCCCTGTATTTTTCAAAAATTTCTTTTCCAACATCAAGAGCAAGTGTAGAGAGTTCTACTGCTGTTTTTGCATCTTTTAGCATCTGTTCCCTATCTTCTTTTGAGAGCGGTTTACTCATTCCCCCGGGTATTGCGGTCACGGGGTGTATTGCCTTTCCACCCACGCGCTCGATCATTGTCTGACCCATTTTTCGAAGGGTTATTGCCTTTTTTGCAAGTTCGGGATTAGCATCGATCACGCCCAGTAAATTGCGAACAGCTGGATCGGCATCTGGACCAAAAACGAAATCAGGCGCTGCAAGTGCGAAGAAATGAAGCGAATGGGAATGAATGTACTGTGACATCTGCATAAGTTCCCTCAGTTTCATACCGGTTTCGGGAATTTCCACGCCGAACAGGTCATCACAGGCTTTTGCTGCTGCAAGGTGGTGACTTACAGGGCATATGCCGCATATCTGCGTGGTTATCCTTGGCGCTTCCCATATCATCCTTCCTTCCATGAATTTTTCAAATCCCCGGAACTCAAGCACATGAAGCTTTGCATCCACAACATCCCCGTTTTCGTTAAGGTTCACACTCACTTTTGCATGCCCTTCTAAACGCGATATTGGCTCAATATTGATTGTTTTGTTCATTTTCATTCCCCCATGCTCACCTTTTTACTTTTAGCTTTTGATATATGCGGGTAGATGGATGAAGCCATTGTATAGCGGTACCCCGTTCCTACGATATCGTCCTGGAACATGATCGCACCTGCCGGGATAATTGATGAAAGGGCATTTATTATTTCGCATCCCTGTTCCATTGCATTGGGCGATGGACCCATGCATCCGCGGCAGGGCATATTGGCTTTCATGCAGCGGGAACCGCATCCTTCAAGCGTTGCAGGGCCCATGCATATCACGCCCTGCTCAAGGAAGCATTTCTCAGGGTCAATGGTTTCAAGTTCGCAAGGCGCATACACCATATCAGTAATGAACTCCCTTTTTGGCACCAATAGATCTTTCTGTTCCCTGGGACAATCATTGCACAGGTTCTTTTGTGAAGGTTTAAGTTCCTGGCCTGATAATAATGAAACGATCGTATTTTTTATCGATGCAGAGGTTGGCGGACAGCCCGGTATGATAAAATCCACTTTTACGACTTTATTAAGCGGTTTGACGTTTTCAAGCAATCGCGGTATGTCCTTGCCCCGGGGAATTTTACCATCTACTGTACTTTCCGTTTTGACATAACCCCGCGTAAGCGTCTCATCAAGTGTATTGAGATTGCGCATACCTGCGATGCCCCCGAATGCTGCGCAAGAGCCCAGCGCTATCAGTATATCCGATTTTTTCCTGATTTCCTTGAGTTTTTCTTCGTTATCACTGTTCGCAACAGCGCCTGCAACCAGTGCTACTGTGACTTTTGGGATAACTTTCACATCCATTATTACAGGCGCATACTTTAGATTGATGAGGTTAAGTACGTCCAGGATCTCTTCATGCAGGTCAAGTATTGATATCTGGCATCCGGAACAGCTTTGCATGCATGTCGTCAATGTGTCGGTCTTTTTGGTATTTTCTGCATCAGTCATGATCATGCCTCCATCTTTATAAGGTCATCAACAAACTTCTGAACAACATTTGCGTATTTTTTACCATCGTTGGGTGACATAGACTCGATCCTTAATCGGTCATCATCTATCCTGCGGCTCCTTAGAACTTCCCTGAACAGGCTGATGCGCCGTTCCATATCTGTATTGCCCACAATGAAGTGGCAGTTGCCGTGGTGGCAGTCGCCAATAAGGACCCCGTCAAAGCCTTTCTCAAATGCATAGAGAACATGCTGGACATTGACCCTTCCTGCGCAGGGAACACGTATGGATACTACATTGGCTGGATATTTTAATCCTGAAAGTCCGGCCTGGTCTGCGCACTCATAAGAACTGCCACTGCATAGCAATGCCAGTATTTTGGGACCTGCCGGGTCGTATGTGCTGAAAGTTTCAATGGCCTCCTTGAAATAATTATTCGGGTACAATAGCAGGTCTCTTGCACCGGAAGGGCAGGCTGTGACACAGTTCCCGCATCCTTTGCAGCGCATGATATCTATCTGTGATACATTTTTTTCTTTGTTCATGCTGGAAGCATGGAACATACAGGTCTTGACGCATGTCCCGCAGCCCCCGCAAAGATCTTCATCCACCATGGATACAAATATCTCATGTTTGAGACTATCCTGCCACAAAACCATGGCAACTGATGCTGCTGCTGCCGCCCCTTCGTTTATAGATTCACTGATAGTCTTTGGACCTGAGCATGAGCCACAAATGAACATCCCTTCATCCGTGGTATTCACATTTGCTGTCATGGGGTTTAGCTCCCTAAAGAAGCCGTCTTCATCGATATCGATATCAAGTGTCGTTCGCATATTCTCAGTCTGATCATTCGGAACAATTGCTGTAGCCAGCACCAGCATATCAAGTGGCACGGCAAGTGATTCCCCATCCACCATGGCATCAAGGATCATTCCTTCACTTGTTTCCCTTCGCACGGGTATAGCTCTTATTGTTTCAACTTTATCCATTTGAATTATGGATTGTATATACTGTTCACCATTTTTTCCTACAGGGTAAAAGTCCCTGTAAAACACGTATATTTTTGAATCCGGAAGTTTCTCATGTGTTTCCTGAACCGCAGTGGCTAAAGCCATACAGCAGTATCTTGAGCAATAAGCATGCTTTTCGGGGTCTTTTGAACCTACACAACCCACAAATCCGATCGTTTCCGGCGGCTTTTTATCGGATGGGCGCAGGATTTTCCCCCCATATATCCCATCAGGCGCCAGGATGCGCCCGTATTCGGCAAGGGTCAGCACGTCGGGAGTGTTTTCATAGCCAAATTCTGTCGGTTTGTATAGACTCGCCCCCATCGCAACGATAACTCCACCTGTTTCAATCTCAATATCCTTTGATACCTCTGTCAGGTCAATTGCGCCGTTTGGGCACGCATTAATACATGGTTTTTTACATTCATTTCTGCAATAATCGATCTTTTTTGGATCGATAAGGTAATTTCTTGGAAAAGCTTCGCCAAATGGCATGTAGATGACCTTTCGAGTTGTTAATCCATGATCGTATTCATTTTCCATTGACACAGGACATGCCTTTATGCATGCGCCGCAAGCTGTACAACTCTTTTGATCAATATATCGGGGTGTCTGCTTTATCATGACATTATAATTTCCCACACGTCCCGACACATCGATGACTTCTGCCTGTGTCATAACATTAATATTCGGATGCAATGCCACTTCTACAAAAAGCGGAGTCAGGATACATTGTGAGAAATCATGTTTAGGGAACGCTTTGCTGTGTCTTAACTGTGGCCCGCCTATTGCAGCTTTTTTCTCTACTACGGTCACTTTGAATCCCTGGTTGGCAAGCTTAAGAGCTGCTGATGAACCTGCAGGTCCTGACCCGATAACTATGACGGATCTATCAGGTATTTTCTCTTGAAAAGTTACATTGCAGGTGGATTTTATCTTTCGCAGTGCGACTTCAATCTCAAGATCTGCAATGCTATTAGCATTCTTTACTTCCGAACGGTATGGAAGTGCTATCTGCTCTTTCAGGTTCGCATAGCCAAGTTTGCTCGGGTTTATCCCCGCACCCTCAATATCTTTTAAAAAGGTACTAATGTTGGACATGGATTCAAACTTTTTAGGGGAACATCCTGCAAGCACCACACCATCAAGATTGTTCTTTTTCGCCTCTGCGATAATGTCGTCCCGTTCTTCACCTGCGCACATCGCATCGTATGTCTTTGTAAAAACAATGTCTTCCACGGTGTTAAATTTTCGTCCCAATTCACTTACATCTATAACATTACTTATGACTCCCCTGCATGCACAGAGAAATATTCCTATTCTCATTATGATACCTCTTATTTTGTCCCGTATTTATTATTATTATTATTATAAGTATTATGTACATATACCATTTAAAGTTTGTGTTTGGTTTTTCTTGCGATAGCCCAAAAACTGTGTAAACCCAACTATTATGTACACAGAACCCCCTTTCAGAAATATGCAAATCCTCTTATCTCATGGCGCGGGCGGGGAAATGATGAACAGCCTTATCGCAGGATCGATATTGAAAAACCTCACTCCCGGGAATATTGGGAAAGTTGGATTATCTGACCTGGATGACGGCGCTTCTATTTCGATCGGGGATCATGAAATTGTAATTAGCACGGACAGCTACATAGTCACACCCCTGTTTTTCCCGGGCGGTGATATTGGCAAATTGGCAGCCTGCGGGACGATCAATGATATTTCAATGATGGGGGCGCGCCCACTTGCACTAACTCTTGCCATCATAATGGAAGAAGGTTTTGAAACATCAGAACTTGAACGAATTATTCACTCACTTGACGAAGTATGCAAAAATACTGGCATATCTGTCATCACAGGGGATACTAAAGTAATGGAGAAGGGAAAACTCGATAAGATCGTGATAAATACAACAGGTATAGGAATAGTGGAACATGGACAGGTGATAAACGATGCAAATCTTTCACCAGGAGATAAAATCATCGTTAGCGGAACCATAGGAGACCACGGCATTTCATTGCTTTCCTTCAGGGAAGGTTTTGGTTTTGAAACCACGCTTTGCTCGGATGTTGCGCCTTTATGGGGTATGGTAAAGAAAGCTCTTGATGTTGGCGGAATAACCGCAATGCGTGACCCAACAAGAGGCGGTATTGCGGCAACACTTAACGATTGGGCAAGAAAAAGCAGAACAGGTATAATTATCCTGGAGGAAAATATACCTCTACGTCCCGAGGTTATCGCTGCATCCCGTATGCTTGGAATTGACCCAAATACAGTCGCCAATGAAGGAAAAGCAGTTATCGGGGTGAAAAGAGATAAAGCGCAAGAAGTACTGGATGTTCTTCATAATACCCGGGAAGGAAAGAATGCCAGGATCATCGGGGAGGTAATCGATAAATATAACGGGAAGGTGATCCTGGATACGATCGTAGGAGGCAAAAGAATAATGGAACCTCCAGTTGGCGATCCCGTCCCCAGGGTCTGCTGATCATATCACAAGATTTCCGTACCTGTATGCGATATTGCAGGTACCCTCACTTGATACCATGCAGGCGCCCACAGGATTTTCAGGGGTGCAAAGCTTTCCGAAAATCTCACAATCAACCGGGTCTGAGAGTCCCTTCAGGATATTCCCGCAAAGGGGACACTCAATGCCACAGCCTTCGCCTTCTGGCATTTCCACTTTATGCTTAATCTGTGCGTCATATTCTGAATATCCGGATCTTATCTTCAGGCTGGCATCAGGAATGACAGGTAATCCCCTCCATTCTTTGCTAAATGTCTCAAAAACCTCGTTCATTAATTCCAGGGCTACCTTATTCCCTTCTGGTTTTACTATCCTCCAATATTCATTTTCTACCTTTGCAGTATTATCCTTGATCTGTTTCAGTATCATAAGAATTGACATGAGGACATCAAGCGGTTCAAACCCTGTGATGACCTGAGGCACATTATATTTTTTAGTAATTTCATGGTACGGTTCTGTTCCTATGATTGCGGAAACGTGCCCGGGGTCTATGAATCCATCTATGTTATAACCTCCTTTTAATAGAAAATCCATAGCAGGCGGTACGACCCTGTGGGAACATAACACACTGAAATTATCCGGTGGATTTTTACTTATCACCTGGGCTGTCATCGGAGCAGTTGTTTCAAAACCTATGCCTAGAAAAACAATGTTTTTCCCGGTGTTTTTCCTGGCGATCTCAACAGCTTCAAACGGGCTATAAACAATCCTTACATCTGCGCCTGTGGCCTTCTCCTTTGAAAGTGATGATACGCTCCCAGGTACTCTCAGCATGTCACCGTATGTAGTTATTATGACACCTCTGCGTGATAACTCAATAGCCCTGTCTATTTCTACCTGCGGGGTAATGCATACTGGGCAGCCCGGACCGGGTACAACTTCAATGTTTTTCGGGAGCATGGGACGCAGCCCATTTTTTGTGATGGTCTGTTCATGTGTCCCACATACATGCATTATTTTTATCCTTTTGTTGCCTGATATCTCATGTATCTTCTGGATAATGCGCGATGCTATTTCTTTATTATTGAATTCCGGGATCATTGAGTCGTCCTCAACATATCTTCCCATAATTTCAATGTAACAAGTGCATCCTCTTCGTCTATCTTTGATATGGCATAACCCACATGGACGAGAACATAATCTCCTATTTTGACATCGCTTAGCATGCTGATATTCGCTTTTCTTCGTACTCCACCGTAATCAAGAACAGCATCCTCTCCAATTAAATCTGTTACCCTGGCAGGTACGGCAATACACATTATTTACTTGTGTATCAAGAAAGTATTTATTCGTTTTGGATACTGTAGTTTGATTCAAATAATGGTATTTTTACATCAGGATACCAGGACTGAAGGAATAGAAGCATATGGGATTTCATGAATACAGGCGCGGGCACGGATGCAAGCAGAATCAGCACTATCAAAGGGAAAAATGCGCACAATCCGAAAGGTATCATCACTGCCCAGAACCCGATGTCTTCGATTCCAATACCGATCAATGATAATATCAAATAAAGGATAATACCCACTATGGCGATAACAATGACCAATAATATAAGAAGTATTATAGCAGCAATACCCATAATAATACCTGCTGCGATCCACATGACAGCCCTCAACACCCAATAAACTGCGATCTGTTTCCAGTCGGCTCCGGCTTTACCGGCTATCCTTTTTATGGCTTCTATCTGGCCGGTCCGTTCATACATGACCAGAGGGATAGATAGAGATATCACAGACTCAATAATTCCGCCGATTATTGAAAGTACCAGCACCACTATTATAAACCCGAAAATACTGCCCAGGATCGATCCAAAAGAAATTGTCTCTGGCGATTCCAGCATAGATTGCACTAATGGAAGCATTGCAAGGATGAACAGTGATAGGAATAGCAACCCAAGTATCGTCTGTATTATGAACAGGTTGAAGCCGGGACGCACGTATTTCTTAAAGTAGGCGATGATCATCACCTTATTCGTAACAAGAGCTTCAACGAACACGAATTGCATTATGCTGGAGATCAGACCAAAAAGCAATATTATAAAAATTATCATCGCCAGTCCGATCAGGATGTAAATCTGGTACTGATGCCAGAACTGTGTGATCTGATCGACTATTTTCTCCATTGATGGTTCTTTCAAATCCCCGTCTTCCAGATGACGGTCGGAAGCACCGGGATTAAAATTTGAACCTGAACTTCCAAAACCTCCCCCGATAAAAATAATTATGATCGCCAGTTTCATCCATTTCCAGAAATCGAATGGCTCAAGAAGGATTTTTTTTGATCTTTTAACCGATGCATCAATTACATCTATGCTGTACCAACTCATGATCCTCATGGATTAATTGAACTTCCAGTATTTATAATCGATTCATTAGATAACTTTAATAACAATAGAATCCAGTATAGCGGGTCATCAGGGGCTGTGGCCTAGTCCGGCATGGCGACGGGCTCCAGCGGAAAACCGGAGACAATCCTGGGCTTTAAAATACCCTGGAGTTTCCCGGTGTGTTATGATGAGCAACGGGTCAACCGAGCGAACCGGACGCGGTAAGCAGTGAGGAACCGTTGGAGCACTGAACGTGCTGCTCAAAGACCCCGAAGACCCCGGATTTAAATCCGGGGTCTGGGGTCTGGTGCGCCTAAAACCTGGCGTTTTCGGAGAGACCCGTCGATCGTGAGTTCAAATCTCACCAGCCCCATACGATAACAAGTTCAACTCAGGTATCCTGAAATATCTCATCCATTTCTATATCCTCGATCCCCCTCTCCCCAAGCGCGCTCTCGAATTCCTGCGGAGTAAGCACAGGTGCATGGAACCTTTCAGCATCGTCGATCGTTATCCTCGGACATGCTGTATTCACATAAGCATCAGCACGGAATGCCAGCAACTGCTCTGGTATTACAAGTTCCATTTCGATTATAAAACCCTTCTTACCATGCTTTTCAGCCAGCGCTTTGAGCCGCATGGCAAGTTCCATCCTGTTCTGCCCGCTCTTTGTGGAAACGATGATCCCGAAAACCGCTGCGTCCATAGCCCTTGCGATATACCCACCGCGCTTGCGCAGGAACTTCTCTGGAGCAACTTCGACCGCCTGGTTCATATACGGGTCTGCTGCGATCACTTTTTTACCTGTTGCGATAGCAACCCCGAGCGGGTGAAAGATCCCGCTGCCGAGATAGAGTATTTCCTCACAATCGACCCTCGCCGCCGTAAAATTGCATCCCAGCACCTGACCGGGATAGGCGACTCTCCCATCCCCCGTTCCAATAACACATTCTTTCCCGTGTTCTTTTAAAACAGCACATACTTCATCCAGCTTATGTACGTGCTGGACTGTTGTTATCAAACCAACCTTTCCGTTTTTCAGAAGCGGTATTGCCTTCATGACCGCTGGGACCACATCCACGTTCAAGCGCGCTTCAATAAAGACCACATTGTCGTATTTTCCCATCCCTGCATGTCCGAAATGGAACAGCGCATCGACCCTGCCTGCAAGAATTGTATCGATATCGCAGGCTCCAAAGCATGGATTGCCTGAAATAATAACATGCGCCCCTGTTTTTTCCTCGATATCCCCTGCAATACCCGGCGCCCGCCTTTTCAATCCTTCAGGGAACTGGAGGCCGACTGTTTTGCAGTTCCGGTCCTTTATTATGCCGATCACTCGCCCCAGGTCAAGATCGAATTGTTCCATTACAATTTCCTCGCTATCACATACGCCTCTTTTTTCTCAGGCTCAAGTACATCAATGATCTCAAGACCCATGGAAGAGAGTTTCATGAGGATCGGCTCCCTCTCCTTTTTTTTTGGCAGTTTCAGCACCTGCATGAGCATGCCGCCGCTTTTCAATGCAGGAAGCGCGTTCTCAAGGGCTTTTATGGAAGATAAGGGATCCGCGGTGATATCCATGAGCAGGACATCGAATTTTTCCCTCTCGAAAGGCATTGTGAACACATCGTCGAACTCGATTGTGATATTGGGGCGCTCATGTGCGATCTGTCCAAGCTCGGAACGGAACTCGCGGCTGAACTCGATGCCGTGGACCAGGGATGCTAATTCGGAAGCGAACAAAAGGAAACCTCCGGCGCTTGACCCTATATCCAGCACAATGTCGCCGGGTTTGATAATACCTGTCTTTTCCTGGATATCTTTGAGTTTCCAGTACCCTCCGGGTTTATCCATACCCTCAGTTACTTCAATGCTGTCCGAATCTGCAACATCATAAGAGGGTTTTGTGATAACTGTACCGTTGACCTTCACTTGCCCCTCTTCAATAGCCCTTTTTGCGCGCCCGCGGGAGCCGAGGTCGCCTATCTCGACAAGGTAAGAGTCAAGTCTCATGGAAACACCTGATAAATTGGATTGTAATTGTTAATGCCAGAATGGGCTTGAAACTAAATTAATTTACCCCAACACTTTGACACCCTGGCGCCATGATGCTGGTAGATTGAAAGCATAGCGTTTTCCATGTCTTATTGTGGTGTACCTTTGGAGTTGATAGGTAATGATGGTAAGGCAAGATTAGGCGATAAATTCGTCATCGGTTAAAAGAAAAACCGTGCGATAGAACGCGGATTTCGCGGATGACGCGGATACGCGCGGATCCGTGAAAATCCGTGTCATCCGTGTCATCTGTGTTCCATTTTAATTAAATTGGATAATCGTATGAAATCATTGATATTTTGGAAAATAATACATAACGACTCTGTCAAACTCCTTAACCGATGACCAATGTAAGGCGATATGACCCTATTTCTCTGCTAGGTGTTCACCCTTAAACGTGTGTTTAATCTGCGCTGTCGCAACGAATTGATATGCTTCAGTTTCCGATATTTATTCATTTAATTTTATCCATCCTTGTGTTAATTTCCCTCCATAATCAATAATTGGGGCAGGGTTACGTCGGGCATTTTCTCTTAATAAAAAATTAAGGATATTCATATAAAAATTCATTAAACCAATTCCATCATCGTCTTCAATAACACCATTTTTACTTACGGGATTAATTATTCCTCGATTTGCTACATATATTCGATCTATTAAATTATATTCAATACCTATTTCTTTAGAAACCTCTACTAAACGCAAATATTCTTTTTTTATCCAATTTTCTTTTGTTAAATCGGAATCGTATGCAAATACACAATAAAAATATCTAGATTTTTCATCAGCGGGAGCTCCAGCTTCTCGAACTGGAGATAAGTTTCTCTTAAAAGCTTTCACTTTTTAAAAATGCAGAAGCTGTCTGTAATATTAAGGCTTTTATTGAAGTTTCAAATTCTTTTGTAGGATAATCATTTCGTCTCCCTAAAGATAATTTTGTCACTTATTCACCTTCCAGCTTTTTTTAATTTGATATCCATTATCCCTCTTGATTACTCACGACAGTCACTTTCATACTCTATGCGATTTAAGGTATTGACCCCTTAATTTACTGATGTTTTATAATAAGGAAAAGTAAGCATCTCCTCCAAAGACCAAATGTGATCAGTTTTGCCTGTTGCCATCATTGGTGTTCTCTGTATATACTTCCTATTTGTAATATCATCATCT
>JAHIFK010000012.1 GCA_018900975.1 Methanobacteriota archaeon | reverse complement strand
TTTCCGTTATCGATCGACAGTTTAACGGTTCCCTTATTTTCATTCATCTTAAAAAATGCCTGTTTGCTGCCCGCAGAGACACGAATAGTCTTACCATCATCGATCTTCTCAAAATTTGCATTATCAAGCCATTCAGCATTGCGCTCTTTCTTTAGGATTTCTATAACCCTGCCGTTGTCCTTTCCAGGGATTTCATTCCAGTTGAACAGGTATTCATCTTTCAAGATCTTCTTGAAGTCATCGGCCGTGGGAGGGCGAAAATGCGCCTCAACCATCCCTGCGAATATACCCACGCTCAACAGGGGATGCAGGAAACCGAACCATGCAAGACCCAGAGCAGTTAAGGCAGATACAGGATGACCTCTGACCGCCAGAACTCCTAATGCGGACAGTATCCCCTGTGCTATGAACAGGAATAACAGCGCTGTCAGGAGAGTCGTGAGTGAAATGCCTCCTGAGAACACAAGAAGGGCAAGCATTCCCAGTACCATTGCAAATAAGGCAAACAAAATCGCCTTCAACCAGCTAAAACGCTTCTTCGGAAGCGTCATCATTTCTTCTATCGGGGGGATGGAGTCAGGGTTATCAAGATACTTCTGCATGCCTTCACGGTGTCCTGCACCAATAACGGCCACAACAGTTCCTTCTTTTGAGACATCAAGCAGGTTTTTAGCCATTATTGCGTTCCTCTCATCCAGCAGGACTGAAGCAGCGCTCGGGGCCATCTTCCTTAACTCACCTATCAATTGCGTGACCACGTCCTCATTAGTCACCGTATCTATATCGATATCCTTAGTGCCAAAACCCATTGTTGCACCCACAAGAGAGCCAAAAAGCTTCAGTTTCTCAAAGAAAGACATAAGGTTCCAGAAACGCCCCAGGGTTATCTGGATATCCCTGTCAATAAGTGCAACCCTTGCGCCTGAGCTTTCAGCAAGTTCTATGGCTGAGAGCATCTCAGCTCCTGGTTTGACCCCTGTATCAGCGCCGATTTTTTTCTGGATGTAAGCAAGAAGCATGTGCAGTAAAAACTGGTAGAATTTTCCCCCGCTTAGCATCTCCCTGATGTTGATATCTTTAACCTGATCTTCCCCTTTCAGGGCCTTGTACCTTGCCCCGTCCAGTTCAACGGCCACTATGTCGGGTTTTTCTCTTTCTATTACTTCTTTTACTTCTGCCACGCTCTTCTCCGAGACATGGGCTGTCCCAACAAGGATGATCCTGGACTTAAGAGGAGCTATCGGGTTCCTGAAATTGAGATTACAGCTTAATTCGTATTTGCCATTATTCATATTATTCCAGTAATTGCACAGCCCGCAAAACATCTGTTCGCGATACGATGCCTATCATTTTTTCATCATTTATTACTAATATCCGCCCGATGTTGTTTTTGGTCAGGAGTTTTAAGATCATAATTGCTTCATCATCTTCTCTGGCAGTTATTAGGTCTTTAGTCATTATCTGTGAAACCAAAACATTTTTTCTATCTTCTTTGGGGATCTTCTGAACGTCAGTAAATGTCACTATGCCTTTCACATTAGAGCCATCCACGACCGGATAGCCCATATGTTTGTATTTGAACATCATATCAACGAGTTCTTCAACAGTGGTATTGGGACTTACAGTTACAACGTCTTTTGATATTAAATCCTTTACCTTCATGCCTTCTAGTATGACACTGACCTCAGTGGATTTCTCTTCTTCTGAGGCGCCGATATATATAAAGAATGCGATGAGCGTAAGCCAGATACTGTAAAAAAACCCGAAAACACCCATGAATATAGCGAACATCTTGCCGATGCCTGCTGCAGCCTGCGTGGCTTTGATGTACGGCATCCTGCCTGCAAGCCATGCCCTGAGCACCCTGCCGCCATCCATGGGAAATGCAGGTAAAAGGTTGAATATGCCCAGCACAATATTGATATATCCTATCAGCCAGACAAGCCGCAAGTAGGAGCTATCTGAAAACAACAACTCCTGTTTGATGATTTCATAGATTATTAACAGTACAGAACCGATAAGAAGACTGACAGCAGGACCTGCGACTGCCATCTTTATTTCGGTCTTTGGGTCCTTTGGGATATCTTCCATGGAGGATACACCCCCAAACAGGAAAAGAGTGATGTTGTTGATCTCGCTTCCATGCTTTTTGGCAACATAAGAATGGCCAAGTTCATGCAAAAGTACGCATGTGAAAAGAAGGACAGATGCGGCCATCCCCAGTGAATATCGAAGCAGTTCCGGTTGCACGTCGTTGAAACCGCCGAATTCCTTCTCGTTGGTGGCAAAAATCCATGCAAATACCGGCAAGATGAGAAGAAATGTAATGTGCAGTCTGATCGGGATGCCCATTATTTTTCCTATCTGTATTGAAGTTTTCATTTTTTCTCCACAGGTTATTTAAATATCCATGTAAATAAAGGTTAAATCGTATAGACTTTATGGCGAAAAGATTATAAGAACGCATTTTGATTTATATATGAATTCAATTCAAATCTGGGATAATGCTATAACTGATTAATAAAATATACCTTTTAATAAAGTTGAGAAAATATGGACAATACTCAAAACGATGAAAATAACCAGGATATTCTTGGGGGGTTAGAGATAACTTCAACCAAAGATATCGAAGTACCTAAGAAGTTAATAGAACAGGTCATAGGCCAGGAACATGCAGTAGAGGTCGTCAAGAAGGCGGCGAACCAGAGAAGGCATGTGATGATGCTCGGAACCCCGGGTACTGGTAAATCCATGCTTGCAAAAGCGATGGCTGAACTGCTCCCGAAGGAAGAGTTGCAGGACGTCCTTATATACCATAACCCGGATGACTCGAATAATCCCAAGATACGCATCGTCCCTGCTGGAAAAGGCAAGGAAATAAGCGATGCGCATAAAATGGAAGCACAGAAAAGAGTGCAGGCAAGGAACATGTTCGTGATGCTTCTTGTATTTGGTATTATCGCATATTCATATATTGTGGGGCAGTTGCTCTGGGGGATCATTGCGGCGGTATTGATAGCCATAATGATGCGCCAGTTCATGCCAAAAGAAACTGCCTTTATCCCCAAGCTCCTTGTTTCTAATGTTGGAAAAGAAATGGCGCCTTATATCGATGCCACTGGATCCCATGCAGGCGCTCTTCTGGGCGATGTGCGCCATGACCCTTTCCAGTCAGGCGGGCTTGAAACACCTGCGCATGACCGTGTGGAGAGCGGCGGCATCCATAAAGCGCACAAAGGCGTGCTGTTCATAGATGAGATAAATACGCTGCGCATCGAATCGCAGCAGAACCTGCTCACAGCGCTTCAGGAGAAAGAATTCGCCATCACAGGACAGTCCGAGCGCTCAAGCGGCGCCATGGTCAAGACTGATCCGGTGCCGTGCGATTTCATTATGATAGCAGCAGGGAACCTTGATGCCCTCAAGGGGATGCACCCGGCGCTTCGCTCCAGAATAAAAGGGTACGGGTATGAGGTATATATGAGCGATACCATTGAAGATACCCCGGAAAACAGGCAGAAACTTGTTCGTTTTGTTGCTCAGGAAGTCGTAAGGGATGGAAAGATACCCCATTTTGAAAAGAGCGCTGTTGAGGAGATCATCCGCGAGGCGAGGCGCAGAGCTGGCAGGAAAGGACATCTGACACTAAAGCTTCGCGACCTTGGGGGACTTGTGCGGGTTGCAGGGGACATTGCGCACGGTGAGAAGGCAGAGCTTACTACAGCAGCTCATGTATTGAAAGCAAAGAGCATTGCACGCTCAGTCGAACAGCAGCTTGCGCACCAGTACCTTGAGAGAAGGAAAGATTACAAGCTCTTCATACAGGAAGGCGCCCAGATAGGCAGGGTCAATGGTCTTGCGGTGATGGGTGATGATTCAGGCATAGTGCTTCCGATCATGGCCGAGGTCACGCCCACGCAGTCAAAGGAAGAGGGACATATCATAGCTACAGGCATGCTCAAGAACATAGCAAGAGAAGCGGTGCAGAACGTTGCCGCGCTTATTAAGAAGTCAACAGGTAAAGACATAGCAGGCATGGACGTCCACATTCAATTCGTAGGCACTTATGAAGGGGTGGAAGGCGATTCAGCAAGCATTTCAATTGCAACGGCAGTGCTTTCCGCGATACAGGGCATACCCGTAGATCAGAGTGTTGCGATG
This sequence comes from Methanobacteriota archaeon, assembly GCA_018900975.1. GTDB lineage: Archaea > Halobacteriota > Methanosarcinia > Methanosarcinales > Methanoperedenaceae > Methanoperedens. The sequence continues at coordinate 3,029 of JAHIFK010000012.1, read as the reverse complement.
ACAGGGTCATTGTCAGTCCGGGGCGATGTGCTGCCTGTGGGTGGCGTTACATACAAGATAGAAGCTGCGGCGCTGGCAGGAATAAAGACTGTCATAATTCCAAGATCGAATCTTGGCGACGTTCTTATTGAGGATGAATATAAGGATAAAATCAGAATAATCCCTGTGACAAATATTGAAGAAGTTCTGGAACACAGCCTTGTGGGAAGAGAAAAAGACGGTTTTATCTCCACAATTAAAAAGCTCGCATTAAGGACTAAATTCAATGTCGCCCTTCCTGAGCCAAAACCAGTAACGGTGCTGTGATCCATATATGGATTTTTACGACACCCGTACTATACGGAGTTCCAGCACATCGATCTTAATTGACAACGGGGAGATACGCGAGATATCAAATAATTTTTCACGCGGCGCAGCTGTGCGCGCACTTGACGGAGGCTCGTGGGGATTCGTTTCAGTGGATGATTCAGATTCTCTTGATCAGGCTCTTATCTCTGCCAGAAAGCTTGCGGAATCTGCAAAAAACAAGTTTCCCCGCGAAAATATAATGCTTGCGCCAGTGGAAAAACCGCGACTTCAGGATCTTCCTGTGGTCAGGGAGTCTCCTTTTGATGTTCCTATTGAAGATAAAGTGAAATTACTTACAGAGATCGAAAAAAGCGCCCGTGTGGATGGGATTTCGAGCACGAACGCCGTGTATTCCGAGTCGCGCGTGACAGTTGGCTATTCAAGTTCGCAAGGGCTGGACTGCGAATATTCCCTGAACAGGATAGGCTTTGCCATAAGCGCCATCGCCCAGTCTGGCGGAAACTACCAGATCGGCAGGGAAAGCAGGTTCGGGATAATGGGTTTTGAGATATTTAAAAAATATGATGCATTTGAGCTTGCCAGGAAGGCAGGAATTACTGCGGTTGAACTGCTCCAGGCAAAAACGCCAAAAGCAGGCACTTACCCTGTGATACTCGACCCTGAGCTGGCTGGTGTTTTTATCCATGAAGCCCTTGGACATGCCGTGGAGGCAGACCATGTGATAGAGGGAAATTCAATTCTTGCAGGAAAAATTGGCGAGCAGATAGCGACACCATGTATTACAGTGTATGATGATCCATCGCTGCATGAATTCGGGTATTATCCATTCGATGATGAGGGTGCTGAGTCAAAAAGGACTGAGCTGATAAAGGGGGGAGTGCTCAAATCCTTCCTTCACTCACGCGAGACTGCCGGAAAACTGGGCGGCACCAGCAGGAATGCCCGCGCGCAGGGTTACTCCAGACCTGTTATAAGGATGAGCAATACCTTCATAGCGCCTGATGGGACGAAGTTCGAGGAGATGCTTGAAGAAATAAAGGACGGAGTATACCTCATAGGCTCGCGAGGAGGTCAGGTGAATCCTGGCGAAGGGGTTTTCCAGTTCAATGCAGAGCGTGGGTTTATCGTGAAGAACGGAGAACTCTCAACGCAGCTTAGGGATGTGTCATTATCCGGGAATACCCTGGAGATACTTAACCGTGTTGACATGGTGGGGAACGACCTGAAAATGAACTCAGGCAGGTGTGGCAAGGCAGGGCAGCTTGTGCCTGTGAGCGACGGGGCGCCGCATGTGATGGTGAATAGGGCTGTTGTAGGTGGAAGCGGGTGAAATCCTATCTTAAGTTTTAAATAGATACAATCATATAATGAGATATCAAATGGCTAATGCAGCAATAACTGGAAAACACCAAACTGACTGGATTACGATATCAACGGACGAGTACGAATCAATGAAAGCGACCATTGAAGTTCTATCCGACGTTGATATAATGGAACAGCTAGAAGAAGGCAAGAAAAAGGGTACTAAAGTTAGAGACTATGAAGATCTAGCCAGAGAACTTGGGATTTAGAATTCATCTTTATGTTTAATAGCCTCTATGATAACGGTTTGTTCTTTATAATCAATTCGATATAATATTCTAAATTTATTTTCAAAATATAATTCCCAGTACCCGTGAAGCACACCTCTCAACGGTTTACCGTGTAAATCCGGATGCTCTTGCAGTTTTCTAATTTTAGTGTCAAAGCGTCTCTGAATCTCTTTGTCATATTTACGGAGCCGTTTTTCTGCGGGTTCTTTGATTTTAATTGTGAATGTCATATTTTATATATTATGCTCATTTGGACTTCTCAATTATTTCTTTCGCTGCTTCCTGCATTCCTTTTAGGAACTCAGAACTGACGATAAATTCAATATCCGTTACTTCGCCATATTCATCTTCTGTATATGTTAACAATTTCTTAATCAACATTCGAGTAGGAAGTGGTTCCTTTTGAAAGAATATGTATAATAGCCCGGCGTATTTTTCTTTATCCTGATTCTGGGAAGCTATTTTTTCCAGTTTCGGCAAACCGAGACTATCTATATTTTTTAATACGAATTCATAACCGTTCTTGAATTCCTCGCCTCTTTTTTGTTTAACCTTTGCTATAATCGGTTCAAGATTTCCTGCTGTTCTTTGTCTTAAATATTGTTCGACGCAATCTCTTGTTACCGCGGACCAATTTACATCTTTTAATTCATCCATACGTTTCGATAGTTCATCCGAAATACCAACAGTAATATTTTTAGCCATGTTTTCACTATATTCTGTATATTATGTGCGGACCCTATAAAGCTTTCTATCAATAAATTTTTCTGTGAAATCTGTGCTAATAACTAAAGTTCTAATTTTCCTCTCTTAAAAAGTTCAAATATCATATTGAAATGATTTTGTAGAGTTAAAAGAGTTTCCACATATTTTTAGCGCCCCTGAGCAACGGGGCGCCGCATGTTATGGTGAAGAGGGCGGTTGCAGGAATGGGTGGGGTGAATTCCCATAAATATACTGCAATCGGGGTTTAACTCGCCAGACTTAGACTTTATAAGTTAAGTCGTAGCGAAGGATATTTGATGTATGATTTAAATGGTTTTGAGTAATGATACAAATCAATTTCAAATCCCTGAATATCATGAGGTATTTAAAAAAACATGGCACAACTCTCCTTACGAGTCATTC
>JAHIFK010000173.1 GCA_018900975.1 Methanobacteriota archaeon | reverse complement strand
GACATGCTCTATGCAGACTACGGCATCACTCCAGGGATGGCAACCAGTAAGATATACTTTAACGGAGACGTAGAATTAAAAAATATAAAAAAAGCTTCCTTAATAACCGCAGCTCCATCAGCGGGATATACGGCAAGTGGAGAAACTGCCCACAACAGGCTCTATTTTAACGAAGAGGAGAGCGGACTTGGCAGCTTTTCATTCCTGAAGGAATTGCTTAAATTGGTGTTCAGATACGAGAGCGGAATCTGGAGTGATGTGTATTTTTCAAACGATATCGTCCAGATTGGAGTTGATGAGCGGGATGTTTCCAATTATATGAAGCCATCAAATAATTTTGCCGCAGTACAGGATAACTACGATTATATGATGCTTACTAATGCAATACTGTACATAGAGGAGAATCGCTAATGATGGTTAATACGATGGATTTAACAAAGTATTACTCTCAAGGCAAAGAAAAAGTAGTTGCTCTGGAAGGCGTAAATCTTACCATCGAGGAAAGTGAGATTATCTCGGTTATTGGCCCATCGGGTTCCGGGAAATCCACGCTTTTATATATTCTTGGATGCATTGATTCACCATCGAGGGGAGAGGTATCTCTAAATGGCAGCAGGGTTGATTTCAAAAATAACTCCTCGCTGGTGTTGCTGCGCAGAAAATTAATCGGGTTTGTGTTTCAAACATTTAATCTTATGCCAGCCATGACTGCTGCGCAGAACATCGAGTACCCGATGTATTTCAATAAAACTCCATGGATCAAGAGAAGGGAGAGGGCGATGATGCTGCTTGAGTCTGTAGGCTTAACAAACCGCGCCAACCATCTTCCCACAGAGCTTTCAGGTGGTGAGCAGCAGCGTGTTGCTATAGCAAGGGCGCTTGCCAATGATCCAATGCTTATACTTGCAGACGAACCTACTGGAAACCTGGACTCTAAGACAGGAAAAACCATACTTGACCTGATGAGACGCTTAAACAAAGAAGAGGGAAAAACCATTATGCTGATAACCCATGATATGGATGTAGCACATACAGCTGATAGAGTGATCAGCATAATGGATGGGAGGATTCAATGAGGGAATTGTTTTCCTTAGCATTCAGGCAGCTTGCCAGGAAAAAACTGAGGGTATTTCTCATAGTGCTGGGAATAGCTATAGGGGTTGCAGCAGTCATTGGGGTAACCTCCCTGGGAGAAGGCTTGCGAATTCAGGCAGTCGATAAGATCAAAGCATCCCATGATCTAACAATAATAGAGGTATCGGCAGGATCAGATAAAGGAAGCACGATTCTGCTGACTGATTCAAAAATAAATGATATCAGGAGAACTGAGCATGTTATTTTGGCAGCCCAGTACGTAAAAGACCCATATGTTACGATGAACAAGACCTATCTTACTTTTAAAGGAGTTACTAAAGATTATAAGAATATTCAGAACCTGCAGATGGAAAAAGGAGACTGGTTTCAGGAAAACACCAATCAGGTCGTGCTTGGGCGAGATGCTGCCGATAAGTTGTCAAAGATAGAAAATATCAAACCTGGCGACGAGCTCACTGTCATGCTCAGATTATACGGAGAGGAAGGACGCCCGATGGATAAAACTGCGGTATTCAGAATAGTGGGTGTGATGAAACCCACAGGAGGGGAGCACGATAATCAGGTGATGCTTGACATTAACAAAGCAAGGGAAATGGATGAAAAGGAGGCTTATGACGGCGGTTTTGTTAAAGTGGATGACCCAGCCTTTACCTCTTCTGTGAGAACTAAGATCGAGAGACTTGGATTGAAGGGGTATTCTGCTCAGGATGAAATCGATGCAGTGAACAGCCTGATGGCTGCAATAACCCTTGTTCTGGGTTTTTTCTCAGGGATATCGCTTATCGTTGGGGGATTAATGATAATAAATACAATGACAATCTCGGTTTACGAGCGTACAAAGGAAATAGGATTGTCAAAAGCTCTGGGAGCATCTGATTTTGATATCATGAAGATGTTCCTTGCCGAAAGTATGATCATAGGGGTTATGGGAGGGATATTAGGCATTTTGCTGGGATCTGCTTTTTCTATGATGATCGATATTCTGGGCAAACCCTTCCTGGTCAGCCAGCTTGGTGAAATGGGAGAAAGATTACAATCCACCCACATTACTGTTATCACCCCATCGCTTCTTGTTGCCGGATTCATTATCTCTCTTGTTCTGTCGATAGTGGCTGGCTTATATCCTGCAAGAAGGGCAGCGAAATTGAATCCACTTGAGGCACTGCGGCAGATATGAAAAAGCTTATCATTTTCCTTGGAATCGCAATTATTGCAATAATAATAATAATATTAACCATGGATGGAGAAAGAGGATGGAGGGGCGAGGGCACTCCTTTATATACGATTGCAGAAGGCACGATCCACGGTAGTGTTTACGTGGCTGGAGGGCATGGATATACGCAGGAGAATCCCTATGAAGAGCATTTTAATATCCCGGATGCAAAAATCAAATTTGCAAGACTCTATGTGCCCGTGTGGAACTATAATAAAGGAGATACCCTGGATGTCAGGTTGAACAATGAAAGCCTTGGAGTGAGGGAGAGACCGGATTATGTAGCTGCTTTTGGCACTGCGCAGTATGCTTATAATGTGAGCCGGAAAATCAAGAAGAGCGAGGTTAATGTGAGTGTTTCCTATAAAAATCCAAATGGCGGTCCCTACGGAGTTGTACTTGTTGTAGTTTATGAGCAACAGGATAGGTTCACAAGATTCTGGATCACAGAGGGGAACTATGCCCTGGCTTATACAACAAAAAAAGATGAAATGGCGGT
>JAHIFK010000172.1 GCA_018900975.1 Methanobacteriota archaeon | reverse complement strand
TCGTAATTGTTATTGATTTCTTGGTTTTTGTTTTTAGTGACACACACAAGAATGAAAGCCAAGAATATCAATTTAATGGTGAAAATTCAACTGCAAGATATGGATATGCGTTTATACTTTCCTATACGTTCAAAAAAGTTTTTCAATACTTTTTGTGCCACATTAGCATCATGAATCTGTCGGTTTTCATATGTTATTTGGTATATTTGATTAATTTGTTCAGGTGTAAAATTATTAAAATGGTCAATTAATTTAACGTGCTCATTTGCCGTAGCAAAGCTTCCAATAAACCCAAGCTCTTTAATAAATATGTCAACCATATACTTTTCAAATATAGGTACTTTTTCTATTATTTTAAAAATCTTTATCGGTAAATCATATTTTACGTATGTTTCAAATTCAATTGAATTTTTTGAGGTAAGTTTGTTTCTATCTAATTTCAGACTCTGAATATTTCCAATAAAACCATATGGATGGTCATCAACTTCGAGAGGTATTATAAACTTACCACTAATTTTTGCCATACCTGTTTCTTGGTCGGTCCAATTGGATTCTTTGAAATTGTTAGTAATAAGTGGGATGAATATATCGCATTTCTTCAAATTATCTATAATTACATATTGCCATTCAACGGCAGGTTCAATGGCATCATCATCGTGTGCTACAAAAACTTCGAATCCATATAATTCCAATGGATCTTTAAGAAGTCCTACGATTTTTTTATCAGTTGTTGAATAACTAAAAAAAATTTTTAATTTATCAGTACCAGTAATATTCAGATTCATGTTACCTTGCAGTTATTCTAATATTTAGTTCACATTTAAATTTTTTTAAAATATTTTTCAAACCATTCACCATCTTCATCATAATAGTCAACGAAAACGTTGTCTAAATATTCAGGAGTCAAAGTTTTTACAACGTTCTTAACCTTGTCTATAGAAATATCTGTTTGTCTATTATAAAGAAAAATAATTCTTGGTAAATTTACATGACTTTGCGCATTATTTTGGATCATAATTTTTGAAGATAAATTATAATCTTTAGATCTTTCTAAGATTTCGCATGCTGACGTCTCTGTTTCATATTCAATAATATTCGTGATTGAATATCCAAATCTGAGAGTACTATCGGGCGCACAATATATAAGGTCTGGCATTCTTAATCGTGTATCTCTATCACATGGCCAAGGAAGGCTATTACTATTACGGACAGCTTGTTTCCAATTTCTCACATTTGAATTTCGCAAGACATGTTCGTTTATTTGCGGGAGAATGTCATCGTGTGATAATTGGGATGTTTGAGAGTTAATTTTCCCTGTTTTTCCTTTATATATTATAATAGCCTTATGTATTAAGCAATCTCTCTGTAAGTCATGAGGTTTATTACAATGAGTACACCAGAAATATTTTGGATTATTTGAATTTGTTTCGTCTAAATCTATAAATTCTCTATGACTATACCATATTTTTTTCCCAGGTGTATGCCATTGAATTTTTAATTTCTTATTACACTTTGAACAAGCATAATACATCATCTCATTTAACTCTAGTTCCATCTTTCCACTATTGGTACCATATAATCTAAATAATTTGCTAAATTGCGGGCGCCTAATTTTTGGGTTTTGCAGGTTTGCTCTGGCATTCTATCGCATTTCTGGTGTATGAGAACACCTTTCGTTGCAGTCACCCCAACTCCGTGTTAAGTTCAAGGCATGTACATATTGCTTTTGAAAATATCCCGCATAATCCCCCTTCCATCCCCATCCTTTCCCCCAACCTCACACCCCCACATCCATCTCCTCATCCGCCCTCACCTGCGCCCTCTCATGCTTCTCCTCATACTTCCTCTGCGCTGCCCAAAGCGCGGGCGCATCCTTGCTCCTCCCCCTCACATCGCTCGTCAGCCTCTTCCTTATCCTCACTAACGTCGGCGTATTGATCGCCACACCTGAGATTATCGCCTGCCCTTTCGCAAGTGAAGGAAGCTCTGATATCAGCTCCCTGCTCGCGCTCTCGATGCTCTGGGCGATCTGCTGCTGGTCTGTCGGGTTGATTATCCGCATCGTTATCTGGGTCATGCACTGTGAAAGCGAATCCGCATCCAGCTTGCTCGGTCTCTGGGAGACAAGGCACACGCCCACCCCGAACTTCCTGCCTTCAGAGAGTATCGTTTTCAGGATGCTCTTTGACTTCGCCTCACCGCTATGCGGCGCGAACCTGTGCGCCTCCTCGATGATCACGAAAACAGGATAGGGAAGGAACTTATCCACATGCGTCTCGTTATACCGGTTGTTCTCTGTACCCTCCCGCGCGTCGAACAGCCGCCGCAGCATCACGGATGCGATAAGCTGCTGGAACGTCTCCTCAATGCCTGATACATCCATTATCGTAAGCTGCCCCACTTTGAAATAATCAGCAAGCGGGATGGTCTGGAAATCATCGAATATTGAACCGTACATTTTCCCGAACCTCCACAGGATGCCTTCGATCGTCGGCTCGTTCGTCGAGTCCCGCAGCGCCTCTATCTCCTGCTTCAGTTCGTTGCGCGTGAACTTTTTCTTGCTGTTGTTCTTGAGATTGTGATACGCAGACCGAAAGAGCGTCTTCATCTTATCCGACATCGTGCCGTCATCCATTATACTGACAAAATCGCTGAACAGAAGGTCGCTGATGCGGATCTTTATGCTCTCAGGTTTGACAGTCCTGACCTTCGGGCGATACGTTGGAGTAATGAAATCCGGCATGTTCTGGACTTCACCCAGGGATGAATATTCACCGTGCGGGTCAAATACCAGGACGGGAGCCATGTTATAGGGTTTCATCAATTCTTCCACCAGGACTCCCACAGTATATGATTTTCCCGCGCCCGTCGAGGCGATGACAGATACGTGCTGGCTCACGATATCCCGGACAGACAATACGACGCCAGTATCCGCGCCCAGGACGTTTCCCATGAATGCGGAACCTGCAGCGCCTTTATTGATCTTGCTTATGTCTTTCAGCACTTCTTCGCCAGCGCGTGCGATCTTTACCCCGCATGCAGGATTCGTACGGGGATGTACGAACTCACCCATTGCATCATCAAAATAACCGATGACCGACGCTGCATAGGAATAATACTTGAAATCCTCAGGATCAAGACCGTAGAATCCTGATACCTCATCCGCATCAAGCTCAGTATCCATAAGGAACTCCTGCGGATAATGGTTCAGGGGCTGCGCGTGTCCCACCCTGCACAGAATGTTCTTTCCCGCATCGTCATAGCACACGAACATTCCCGCAGGCAGGCGCTCGCATGAGATGAACGTGAACCCCTCTTCATCCGAATTACTTACTGTCCCGAGCATTTAATCCCTCCTCAGGTGTTTCTTCACAAGCCGCATCATCGGTCTGCATTCAGGGCACCCTGATTCAACCTGCTCTGCTATGCACAGGAGCAGCGTCTTATCAAGCGCATCCCTGCTTGTATGGAAATATGCGGCGCTTGGTTTGCCGTTCCGGGTATGGAATTCCCGCATTTCATCAGGGCTCAACAGTTCGAGTTTATCCCTGATATCAGGCGGGGAATCTATATCGTACCTCACGATCCCGCTGCGGATCGTGCCGAGCCCATGAATTATGTAATAGCTGTTCCTGAAATCCTCATTAAATGGGGCATACTTTGGCTGCTTATCAGGCTCGATATATGGTATGAGTTCCTCGCGTATGGTGTGCGTGATGTTCTTTATCACACCTACGATCGTCTCATCCGCTTTTTCTATTTTCACCATTCTGCCGATGCGCTCCTTCTGGGCATCGGGCGGTATTTTTACAAGATACGTATTCGCATCCTCGACCCTGATTATGTCTCCTATTACCATATTACCAACTCATTTGTGATACCTATAATTATTTTCCGGTTCGAAAAACCACAGAGTGCACAGAGGACACAGAGAAACGCAGCAACTAATCTGCGTTCATCTGCGTTTATCTGCGGTTTCAATTTTCGTACATGCTTATTAGTATTCATTGCATGCGATTCTCCAATTTAATTTAAATCGAACACGGATGACACGGATCGGACGGATTTTCACGGATCCGTGCGCATCCGCGTCATCCGCGCAATCCGTGTTCTATCGTCCGGTTTTTCTCTTAACCGATAACGAATAAATTACTCTCTCATTTGTTTATATCACCTGTTCATCATTTTATGAAACTGTTTGGCGCTCTTATTGATCCTTATCCCGTGCGCTTTGCAGAAATTATCAAGCATCCCGTAGAACAGCTCATGCTCGTTCATCTTAATCACCGCAGCCTCATGTGCCCGCATAAGAATATCCGGATAATTGCTGCGGATAACGCATTCTGCCCTGATTATATCTGCGATCTTATCCACCATGCTCTCGTCATACATCCACACCGGAAATTCCACGCGCGCGGGAAGACCGTTGCTAACCCTCATATAGAAAAACGCGATCCGATCTCTGAATTTGCCATAGTTATCCAGCACAGAGCGCACTTCCTCTCCCCTCCTGTCATCCCTGTCGCAGAGGAACGCCGCTGTCCTCTCACCCCACAATAGATGCGAGAAAAGATGCGTATCAGAGAGCTTGCCCTTTTTCAGCCCGAAAAGGAAATGCATCATCAAAGTGATATCGCGCGGCATGGTAGTATCAATGAATCCGATAACAGGAGCGCGCGTTTTTTCCGAGGCTTCAAGCAGTTTATTTATTGCCCTGACATAAATTTCCCTGATGTTCCTGTTAAGGACATTGATATGAGAAAGGATCAGCGCTCCGTCAAGCATGATGACGGGCTTATCCTGCTCTTTCATGAGCTGCATGATACTGTCGCATTCCAGTGCAAATCGGCGCGCATCGACGTATTCGCTGCCGAAGGAATACACACTTGCATCCTCGAATTCATCAGGTGTTATGATCTCAGCCTCAACATTCTCTTTATAATCGCTATCGTCCGTATGCCTGTTCAGTATTTGCGAAGTCTGTATGACTGCAAGCGGGATCTCATAGTTCTTATCCGAATATATCTGGCTGCCATCCACTGCCCCCACGGCAACACCAGAGAGCACAGAATCCACCCATTCAATAGCATCATGCCTGTTCTTCCAGTTGAAAGGAAAAGGGTGGATGAGTTTTCCAGGTTCAAGGAGCTTCGCGCCGCTGTAATCATTAAGGCGCTCGTTCATGGAAATATCGATCACATTCAATTTCTTAAGTTCATTCCTGTATTCCTCTGAAAGTGTGGAGCGCTCCACGTCATACGATTTTATGGCTGAGAGCCTTGCGTCGAACTGGTCAGAGATGCTTTTCAAGTCGAGCATGATACAACCCTGCTTTCACCGTCAATTTTATGGAGCTTGATCACATTCGCGTATTTCTCGTTAAAGGTATCATCGTGCGAGATAACGAACACCTGTTTGAATCCGCGGATATTCATTATCTGCTCTGACAGTTTTTCTCTTCGTATCTCATCCATGTTCTGCGTGGGCTCATCAAGAAATACGAAGTCAGAACTGGAGAGGATCTTCAGGAGCGCAAGCCGCACCGCCAGAGCAGCGCCCATCTTCTCGCCTCCGCTTAACTGCTGGAAAATTTTTTCCTCGCCGCTTTCGATTATCCTTATCATATAATCCTCGCTCCAGCGCAGTTCCTGTGAGAAGTCATCCATGATGGAACAGTAAAGGTTATTCGCCTCCCCGCTTATCTCTCCTATCAGCTCGATCACTATATGCTGTCCTGAATCGCGAAGCGTTTCCCGCACGAACTTCGCATAATCCCTGAAGCGCTTCTCATTCTCAAGCTTTATCTCAAGTCCTGCTATGTCTGCAAGGAACTTTTCCATTTCAATTATATCTTTATTCAACTTTTGAAGCTGACCTTCTTTCTCCTTTATTTCGACCTGGAAGCCCCTAACTCTTGCGCCCATCTCTTCATAGGAGATCTGCTTTTGCTCAAGGTCTTTTTCATTAAAGCTTTTACGCATTTCAGTATCCCGTATCTTC
>JAHIFK010000171.1 GCA_018900975.1 Methanobacteriota archaeon | reverse complement strand
TCCCGCGGCAGACAATCCATCTGCATCATTATGAGAAATGAGCCTGACCGAGCCATATTCCACTATGGCGTCGGCTACCTGTTCACTTAAATATTCAAGTTGAACGAGGCTCTCATCTCCATCAGTCATTGTGACTTATCTGTAACTATTACACAGCTAACTTTGTGTTAGTAGCTAAGGATATATCTTCACCTCACGTCCATATACGTCTTTCTCCTAAAAAGCTTTATCATGAACGATACTTTTATGATATTAAAATATCTTATTATATAATTCGGTGATTCTATGGGTAAAGTAGTAAAGCTCCGGAAGTCAGGTAAAAGCCTGATCATAACCATGCCAATGGCAATATGTGAAATGTTCAACCTGAAGGAAGGATCACAGGTAGAGATAGAGCCGTTTACCTCTAACTCCATGCAGCTTAAGGTTAGGCAGTAGTTCAAAGGTATTTTGAAACATTGCCCAGCATACGTCATAGTAATATATTGGATTGCCTGAAGTAAAGAATAGGTTTATAAACGATATGTTTTCTCATCCTTCTTATCGATTTTGAGAACTGTAATCACTTTATTGAGACATTCGTTAAAGATAGGGCTTATTTTCGGTCTAACCTCAGGTATAATCACAACGGTTGGTCTAATCGTGGGTTTACACGCGGGTACACATTCAAGGCTCGCGGTTATTGGCGGCGTATTGACAATAGCAATAGCAGATGCGTTCTCGGATGCTCTGGGAATTCACATCTCAGAAGAGTCGGAGAATAAACACATTAATAAAGAGATATGGGAATCCACACTCGCCACCTTCCTTGCTAAATTCGTTTTTGCCTCCACTTTTATCTTTCCCCTTTTGTTGTTTCAACTTTCAAGAGCGATTATTGTAAGCGTGGTATGGGGCATGTCTTTGCTCGCTATTTTAAGTTTTTTTATTGCAAGGGAGCAAAAAATAAAACCAGGGAAGGTTATTGTTGAGCACCTTGCTATTGCAATGGTAGTTATAATTCTGGCGCATTATGCCGGAGATTGGATATCAAAAACATTTGCTTAGTGGCATTGCATTCAGCATCGCTCAAAGTTGATTAAAAGTTGTTCTACCTGTTATTCACACTCTAGAGCGCCTCCTTTCCTTTTTATCAAGTATATAAATATAAACGCTATTGAAGCTATAATGCCCCCAAATCCAGGCGTTGAAGTCCTCGCTGGAATGGACGGACTGGATGTGGCTATTTGTTTCTTATCCAGTGATTCAACTACCAAAACAGCCAAGTTTCTGGATGATACTGTGAAATTATAACTATTCTGTAAATATGTTATATTTGCTTTGGCAGGTGGAAGTTCAAGCTCTCCTGCTTTGTTTGGTTTCATTGTATATGTATAGCTTTTAGATTCATTTTTCTCCAGGACTGATGTCCAGCTTAAATCTCCGCTCAATAGATCAGCCTTCGATGGGAGATCATCTGTAATTTTAACCATCGCCTGTTTATCCCCATCGTTGCGCACATTTATAGTAACCGTTATCTGATCGCTGATATATGCAACTGCTGAATCAACAGTTTTAGTGAGAACAATAAGTGGAGCATGTACAGTTATTCTGGATGTGTTTGATTTTACAGTATACTGTTTTCTATCTATAACAAACTGCGCCTGTGCTGCTGGAACATCATAGGTGCCGGGTAAAAGCGGTTTAAGCGGATACGAAATTCTTTTCTCCTCTCCGGAAGCGAGATTTAGAGACCATAACAAATTTATGTCGTTTTCTGATGTGAAACCGTCTGGAATTTCATCTTTTACCTCAATCGAATTGAGATTAATGGCGCCTTTGTTCCTTATTGTGATATAGGCGGAAGTGACCTCATCGGTGTATATAGAACTGGCTAATGTTTTTTGCATCTCAATAATCCTATTCTGAAGAATTTTTATTTTTATGGATGCAGAAGCAGAATAGTTTATATTTTTTACATCAGTGCCAGAAGCATTAACACCTATAGTCATGTATTTTGCCTCTGCAAGCAAAGGCGCTTTGAAATCTATTGTTACCGATTTAGACTGACCTGAAGGAATTTCATTAAAATCATACTTGAGGCTTCCACCCACTGGTTCTAATACGCCTGGATCAATATTCAATCCAACATTTTTAATTTTGTCGTTTCCATTGTTCCTGAGGGTAACGGTTGTGGCAATGGTATCCTGTGGGTTATATTCATTTCTATTTGTTGAGATTGAAATCCGCATGTCAGGTTTTGCTCTCAGATATACCTCAGCCTTCACCCAGCTATCACCTTTTCCAGTCGACCATACGTCGATCACAACCAGCTTTATCTCATCGTTGTATGTACTTGTATCCCCTATTCCCAGGATATCCTCTTTTAAGATAGTATTGTTTTTATAAATAGTTAAGAGAAAAAATTTATTATACATGTCAAAATCCGCGGCTGATAACTGGAATCCTCCCCTTGAAATCGCATCGCCGGAGTGCAGCGTTTCAACGGTTTTAGTCGTCCACTTAACCTCCTCAGCGCTGCCTACTAAACTAGTAAAATATGGCAATGAAATAATTAAGATAAAAATAAACACTTTGGACATTTTACCTGTACAAATCTACCAGATGTTCGTAACGCATCGATCCATCGAGAACGTAATAGTAATGCTTTTGCGCGTTTTTAACGTGTATTACAGGTCTTCCAAGCTCCTCGGCTATTTTAATCAGGTCTTCCATTGAATTCAGGGATACTGATACCTGGTTTCCTGTAAGTGGCATCTCCTTAGCATCGGCAATCCAATCTCCATACTTTTTATTGATATTTGCAACCGTCTCCTCTACCCTGTTCATCTCAATGGGTTTATTTTTCGTTAAGTAGGCAAAGAGTAATAATAAAATGAAAAATAAAATTGTCGTGATGAAAGTATATATTCTTTTATCAATTACGTCCTGCCTGAAAAACGGCTCTGTTCTGGTGATCGAGCCTGGCTTGCGGCTGGAAATGTCCCCGCTTATATCAAAGGCGCCTTTACTTAGAGGAATAACCATTGTTGGAGCAAATGTTTCTTTGACCTGTCTATTCTTTATTGTAGCAACAGTATTGATATTGTATATGAGTTTCAATTTCGGCTCTTTAGCCTGCACGCCTATCTCCTTTCCAATTGATTCAACAAAGTCATTGTGGACTGTGAGATTTAGAGGGAATTTTGCTGTGAAGTTTGCTTTTTTCTCGCCTGAAAACTCTTTTCCTGGCACTATAACAAAGTTTTTCTCCCACAGCTCGGTGCTCACAGTTGCTATGACTTCATAGTTGCCCTGAATGCTTGCCGGGTTATCGCAGGTGAATTCGTAGGAAAAAATAGTATCTATGCGGTCAACTATTTTGGTAAAGTAAGTCATGTTTGAACCAAGCGTTGAGGTATCATAAAGATTGTTAGGTTTTAAAAGAACGACATAATTAAAGTTGCTTCTCTGCTCATAATTGCAGGCTGAGACATCTTTATCTACAATAAAGGGAAGCTGATAAGCCTGATATAAGCTGTATGATGATAGGCACAGAATAGCGATTAAAATAACCAGCACGCCTATTCTAAATCTTTTGTCGATGGGTCTTTTTTGTATTTTTCTCATTCTTTATACTCTTGCAAGGAGTTTCCTCAATTTTTTTATAAAATGCTTTCTGTGTTTATCTCTTTTTTGATACCATGCTGGAAAAAGTAGAAGGGCAATTAGTATTGGGGGCAGTGTTGAGATGATGAGAAATGGCAGATATGGATTTATATCCGACAATTTGCTGACCCAGAAAACAGGCATTATGTAAGGAGCGGTTGAAATCGAGTCTATACCTGCTGCCTTTATCACAGAACTGCTGTTTCCTGATAAAATCACGGGCGGAATAAATGTTTCCTTATTAATTGTATTGAAAACAAGTACACAGGATAAGGTTCCTTTATTTTCGACAAATATCCCCTCCTCTTTTTTTGCATAACCGCAGGCGCTTAACGAGAAAAGAGATACCGCTCCGAATAATATGGCGCCTATTAGAAGAATGGCGATAAGCCTTCTGAAATTCAGGATGGTACGTCTCCTTTTTTTCCTCTTCTCTTCCCTTAAAGCGCGGTGAGATTGAGCAGGGCTTCTTGCAATCTTTTTGAGTTCGTCTATTATGAGTATGGCGGCAGGAAATAATGTAAATAAAAAGAAAACTATGGGTTTTTTCGCAGATTTAATGAAATAACCCAGGGAAGGGATTACAAAAACAGTTTTTCCTACAACGTCTTCAGCTTTAACGGTAAATGGGTCCGGGTCTTCCACAGCGTCGCCTTTTGTTTGAAAGCTGAGATTATCGCCGCGAATTATCTCTTTTACCCTGTGCGTTATAAGAACATTGGGTCTTCCTCCCGGGTCTTTGAAGGCAATAATATCCCCTATCTGCACGTCCTCGGTTCTAATATCATCAACCACTATCACATCTCCAACCTGAATCACAGGAACCATGCTCCCGCTCAGCACGATGAGAAGCTGGGTTGAACCACTGACAAGGGAGGACGCAATATATACTGCTGGAATTAAAATTATTGCGGCTATGGAGATTGTTATAATGTCTCTGGTTCTCATATTCAATCCTTGCTAAGGATATTTTAATGTATAAAAGTATGCATAGGTTTGCGCCGCGAAGATCATTTTATGCACAGGCGGAGATTTAAGGATTATAGTCTCCCGCATAACATCTGGTAATAGTATATAAACCACAGAGTTCACAGAGGACACGGAGACAAAATACAACTCTCTGTGCTCTCTGTGTCCTCCGTGGTTGATTATCCTTGTCTGGACTCATTTTAATAAAGCTGATAGAATTTTTAATGTTGCTTATATTAAGTTTAGCGGATGACTATAATGGCGATTTTCTTCGTCGATGAATCGCCCATGATGAATGTGATGGTGAAGCTCCTGCCCTGCATGTCAGAATCGAACCTGAACTCGATGCGCTCTTTTTTTGAGAGGATATAATTTCCATCCAGCACTGCATCGGCGATTTCGCTCCCGCTCCAGAAAGTTACTCCTCCAATCCTTATCTCCTCGATTTTTTCTCCGTTATTGACTGTCCAGTTAACAATCATTTTGTCAATGGTTATGTTCCGGGGTGTGGTGAGATTGAGGACAATGCTATGAAGCTTTCCGCCGTTGCCTGTAAGCTTTGCACCGCTTGTGTCAATGCTGAGATACCCTGCCTGCGTTTCCCATGTGGCTGCTGTAAATGTGTTGCCTGCGCTTACTTCGGTGTCTGAGAAAGAGGAGAAGGTGGTATGCAACAGGGCGTATGCTATGGGCACAAGAAGCAGAATGATGAGTATTTTTTTCACTGGCTATACCTCCTTATTTTTATTATCTCATTTGTGATAAGAATGAATGCAGGGAACAATATTAGAAGAAGGTAGCCTGACGTGGTTCTGGCAAAGCGCGGGAGCAGCCCGAGGTAGGGGATTTTACCTGCCACTTTCCCCCTTACATCTTCAAACTTAACATCATAGCCATCTGCCTCTGGCATAAAATCCCCTTTTGTTTTTATGATATTATTTTCTATTTTTACTATCCTGTGGGTGAACACGAAGGTTTTCCCATCCACTTCATGATAGTAGGAAATGACGTCTCCAATTTTTAAAGACGCCGGGTCGGCAGGAGCTATTATTAAAACATCTTTTTCCGTTATCGCAGGTGCCATGCTTGTGCCTGTAACAGTGAGGAAAGATATATTCAGGTAGAAGAACAGTATGATTATTGCTGCGATAATTCCGGGGATTATAATTTTTTTCATAGTAAAAGCAGGCAGTACCTCGATCCAGTTCATATCAGTCCCAGAAGTTTGGCTATTATCCATGCCACGATAATCAGAATACCCGACCAGAACAGGATGTCTGCTAAATAGGATTTGTATTTTTCTGTCTTTTCGATTGTTGCCATAATAATAGTTCTCACCTTTTTTCTACTTAATCTTATCCTCATAAAAAATGGCTGTGGGGAATGACCCCACATAATTTTGTATTTTGTTTACTGGCTTGTGTGCTGGTTCGAAGTAAATGATACCGTCGTTGTTAGGGAATCTCCCTGAAGGTCGTTGGGGGCTTCTCCTCTGAAGAGCAGCGACATTGTAAAATCAGTGCCGCCACCTGCTGGCGAGAGATCATCCAACACTGCTGCATTGGCAGGCAGTGTGACATCTTCAAGGTCTTTCCATCCATTTCCGTTGGCATTGGTGAGGACAGCTTTCAGGTCAGTTCCGCCGTACGTCATTGAGGTTATCTCAATATACCTTGCCATGTCGCCCGGAACGGATACGGGGTATCCGAATTCCAGTGGAGTGCCTTCGGCAAGGGTATGACTGAAACTGATCTCAACGTGGTCTTCATTTATACTGCCATTGTTTTTAAGAGATACGGTTTTGCTAACAGTGCTTACGCCGGGAATCATGTTCGACATTGTCCATGTTGATGAAACGCCGTCGCTCCAGACCGTGGTGGGAGTGGGTACAGTGTAGCCTATATCCACCTGTACCCAGTTGTGCTTTGTCAAAAGGTTACCTGTTCCATCGATTGCCTGGAACCAGATTTTGAGGGCGTTCACTTTGGAAGCTGTGTCTATGCCATATAGACTTTTCAGATCTATGGTATCGTTCTGGTCAGTAATTCCGGATGGCAGAGACAGCGTATGAATCTGCCATGTCGAGCCGTCATAAATCTTCAGCCGAGCACCACTAATGCTTGCTTGTCGCTGCCATTCAAACTTGAGCACAGCGCTGTTTACCGTGGCTCCAGATGGGATATCCGGGAATTGGAACTCAAGGTATTCGGTGTCATTGTAGACATATTGTTCCCATTTATTGGTATTGTATCTAATGTCATTGCTGGTCGCAAGCTTGGCAAGATCCACCGAAGTCAGGGCTTGTAGGCTTTGACCGGTCGTATCATTGCCTGCGTTCGGGGTCAGGTTTGCCGTGTAAGCAGTGCTGCCTAAGGTCAGTATGCCGGTTTTCAGATCCAGCGTGCCTGCCGTCAAGGTGTTGCCGCTGGAAGTCTCGGTATCGCTGAAATAAGCCAGCGTGCCTGCGCCCGTAGCCATTAATACAAACCCGATGACCAGTAATCCTTGCATTATTTGTTTCATTTTCACCTCTTTATTGTTTGTTCACTTACCATACGAAAAATTGTTGTGGGGAATGACCCCACATAATTTTTTATATTTACTGGCTTGAGTGCTGATTCATTGTGAAGATCATTGTCAGGTTTAAAGTGTCTCCCTGGAAGTTGTTGCCTGCATCTGGATTGAGCTGAACAGTCATGTCAATACTTGAACGTTGCACTCCAACCTGTGAAAGGGGCAGGTTATCAGCCCCGCCGTACTTCAGGTCGTAAAGGTCTTTTTTCCCATTTCCGTTCTCATCAGAGATTAATGGCAGTACGTCAACTTCTGTGCTGTCATAAGCGTACACCATGTTGGTTAATACCATCTCACTCGCCATCTCGTCTGCTGGAGTGTTCTCCTGCGTGTCAGACTCAGGTCCTGGCGGGTCTGTTATGGTATAGTTAGCCGTAATCTCCATGTGATTTGCGTATAAGTTCCCAAAGTTCTTAAAGTCGATAGAGCCGTATGTGCTGTCTCCAGGCTTCATGTTGGAGAGAGTCCATTCTGCAGTGGCGATTCCATCGCGCCAAATTAAACCTCCGTCTTTGATCTTCAAGTCAAGTGTCCCTGCCGTCAATGTGTTGCCGCTGGAAGTCTCTGTATCGCTGAAATAAGCCAGCGTGCCCGCTCCTAAGAGAGAGGACACGAATGCTATGGTCAGTATTGCGGTCAGTGCTGATTTCATTGTGTGTTACCGAAATATAAGAGTGGGCAAGGTACCCACTTCTTATTTAATTTACTGGTTCAGGACGAAGTTGATGTCGAGCACGAGGCTATCGCTCTGGACAAAGTTGTTGTTAGTAATGTCCGGCAGGGTCCATGTGAGAGTATAGATAATGACCTCACCAGAGCCCATCAGCCGGATCTCTGCGTCGAGCGCAGTTTCCACAACGGCTATAGTACTACCAGCAGTCACGAGGATATTGGTGCTTGAGTCAGGGTTAGTCCGGACAAGGCCGAACGTCATCTGGTTGTCCAGCTCGCCATCGTCAACGTTGTCATTAAGAGCCAACTCCGGCTCCATCAGGGTGTTCTCATTCGATGTGGTGGTGAGAGCAATAGTCAAATTGCCAGGTATACTGCCTCCATTCGTTAGCGTCCACACATCAGTCCCGGCAGAGCCCGGTGCGATGTTAGACACCGTCCAGTAGAAGTTTGCACCGCCACCCGGATTATATACCGTTGTCGTGCCGGAACCACTGTGCACCTGGGTTACTTGACCTACCAGGTCCAGCGTCCCCGCGGTAAAAGTATTCCCTGTGCTCGTTTCAATATCGCTGAAGTTAGCCCATGTGGCTGCTCCAGCCATTGCTGCAACAACGCCTATCATCAATAGGCTCGTTAACAATTTGTTCATATTCTTTTCCTCCATTTGATTTATTCACGATTTTTCGTTGCAGACACGTCATCGCATAGAGGAAATCCTTAAGTATCAGCAACCCCCAGTAATATATGCAGTAAGTCGCTCGACAAGCTGCATGGGATTGCTTCAAGGCATTTCCTTACTGAAGGGTTGTGCGTCAACACAGCCTTTCAGCTTATACTCATGTTTGCCGATGTGCTTACCCAGTTACCCCGCAGGCAGATTCCCGCACACCTCGAATCTTTTAAATCCGGGTTTATTTTATTTTTTACCGATTGCGCCGCATCATTAGATACGGACCGTTTTATAGCAATTCACACCCAACACCTCGTTTTTTGGCAATGTCCTGAATTACGATACTTAATATACTTTAGAATCATACACCATATTTGTGATAAATATGGTTCGACCCCGTGGAGAAATCAACGTAATATGTCAGAATGAGAAATGCAAGTATTATCTAAAAGAAGAAGGT
>JAHIFK010000170.1 GCA_018900975.1 Methanobacteriota archaeon | reverse complement strand
GGTTTGATTCCTTTACCTAATTTCTCAAGATTTAAAGATTTTAGCAATATATAAGCAAATTTCAAATCTATTTCCGCAGGAGGAATTATAAAGTAACTTACATCTGTCGGCCATGATGGCTCAAGACAAATATTTAATGCACCGCAAGAGCCTTTTCGACCTACTATAATCGCTGATTTATCAATCAAGAATTTATCGTGGTATCCAACAACTCCATTGGACCCATAGACTGGATATTTACCATTTTCACTTCTTTTAGATGATGGTAAAGAGTCACCATATTCAAGAGCTAATATCTCTCCTAAGCGTACCCATTCCCATTTTTTGGGAAGGGCATATGGCATTTCATATTCCTCAACAGGATTGTATGATGTTTTTATTTGATTCGCTTTAATATTTTTAAGCAAAACCGATGCTGGCTCATCCTTCTCATCCTGCGCCACCAGCTTCCCCCGTACAGCCAGTTGCATTATCAGCTCGCGCAGCTTCTGCACACCGTTCGGCGCTTCAGCCAGCACATCAAAATTATCGAAAAAAGTCTCTGGCTTCATGCGTTTTTCACTTCAAGCGCAGCCTTAAGCTCATTTTTAAGCGCATTGCGCGTCTCTGCAATTCCTGTGAGCAGCTTTCGGTACTCAGCCAGAAGTTCTTCAGGGTCGCGATGTGCGTTGTTCACCACGCTGGGATTCTTTATATCCAGGTTGTACCCACTGGCTTTGATCTCATCTATTGATACCTTCCACGCGCGTTCATTTTTCTCGCGCTTCTGCCACCATGCCTTTTCTGGCTCAAACTCCTCGATGCGGATGGGCTTTGTCTTGTTGTAGGATTTTACTCCGTTCGGATAGGGATGCTCGTAAAACCATATCTCTTTTGTCGGCACCCCTTTTGTGAAAAAGAGCAGGTTTGTCTTGATGCCCGTATATGGACTGAAAACACCATTGGGCAGGCGCACTATTGTGTGAAGGTTGCATTCCTCAAGCAGTTTTTCCTTGATGCGGGTCTTCACGCCTTCGCCGAACAGCGTGCCGTCGGGCAGAACGATTGCGCCGCGCCCTCCTTCTTTCAGGAGGTGCATGATTAGAAGAAGGAAAAGATCAGCAGTCTCTCGCGTCCTGTAAGCGGCGGGGAAATTGGACTCGATCCCGTCCTCCTCCATGCCTCCGAACGGCGGATTCGTGACGATCACATCCACCCTGTCAGCCGAGCCATAATCACGCAGCGGGCGCGCCAGGGTGTTGTCGTGGCGTATCTGAGACGGGACTTCGATGCCGTGAAGAAGCATGTTGGTAACGCAAAGAAGATGCGGCAGGGGTTTTTTCTCAACGCCTGAAATGGATTTCTGAAGTTTCTCCTCATCCTCTATGCTTTTCACATAATCCCTTCGGATGTTGTTTATTGCGCAGGTCAGGAAACCTCCTGTTCCGCAGGCAGGGTCAAGGATCTTCTCGCCAAGCTTCGGTTCAACCATATCCACCATGAACTGCGTGATGGCGCGCGGCGTGTAATATTCACCCGCATTCCCCGCGCTCTGGAGATCGCGCAGTATCTGCTCGTAGATGTCCCCGAAAAGATGCCTGTCTTCAGAGATGTTAAAATCTATCTCGTTAATCTTGTTAATTACCTGGCGCATGAGCGTCCCGGATTTCATATAATTGTAAGCGTCCTCAAACACATCCCGAACAACAAGACCGCGCCTGTCAGACTGAGCATGCAGGTTCTTCAAGCCCTTGAAGAGTTCATTATTCACAAAATCCAGCAATTCCTCGCCAGTAATCCCCTCAGGATCAGCAGCCCAGTTACGCCAGCGCAATTTTTCAGGGATGGGCGAGCGATAGTTGTCTTCAAGTTGCTCGTATTCCTTCTCCTTATCCTCAAATATCTTAAGGAATATCATCCACACAAGCTGGCTTATACGCTGCGCATCCCCGTCCACGCCAGCGTCTTTTCGCATTATGTCCTGTATGGTCTTGATTGTAGTGCTGATAGCCATTATTCTCCTTCTTTTTTTTCTTTAATTCAATATTAGCAGCAAAAAAGCAGAATACGAAGCAATAAATCTGCGTTCATCTGCGTTTATCTGCGGTTTGTATTTTACGCGTTTAATATAAACACCGAACTGATACGAACTGGAACGAACTCACGGAAGAGTTCGTTATGAGTTCGTTGGAGTTAGTTGTTATTGTTTTTCTTTCCCATGTTTTGAGATTCAGTTTGAATCGAACACGGATGACACGGATCAGACGGATATTCACGGATCCGTGCGCATCCGTGTCATCCGTGCAATCCGTGTTCTATGTCATGATTTTTCACTTGATTTTTGGACAGGATAACAGGATTCACGGGATACATGATAAAATATTATCCTGTCGATCCTGTAAATCCTGTCAAATTTTCACAAATAAACCCAATATTCAAGCTTCAGCCATATAAATCTGTGATTCAAGCCCGCGCAGCGCCGCAAGATATTTCTCCTTCCCTCCGAACAGGCTTATTATCTCAAGCGGCGTCCCGAACTGGTTAAGCGGCTGCACCCTGAGAACGTCCATGCTCTCGATATTCTCGATCCCTGAATCTGCATATTTATCAAGAAGCGCCGTAAGAACCGCGCGCGCCTTCTCTCCAAATTTAGAGAAATAATTCTTCTTGCGCACAGCCTCAGCCCTTTCGCGCCGTGATAGCGGGGGTTTATCATAAACCACATGGCAGATAAGGTCAAACGGGTCATAATCACGTCCCACCTGCTCTGCCAGCGCATCAAGGAGCAAACCATGCCCTTCAAGCTCCTGGAGAATCAAATTCTTTTTCTCGGCTTTGCTCCATTGGGTAAGGAACGAATCAAGCGATGCATATTCCTTTCTCATCTTGTTCCTTGTATAATCCTTAAGCGATTCCGTTATCAGCTTGCCGTCTTTTCCATAATACTGCACGCGCTCAGCCACAACTTTCACAGGCACGTCGCTAACTACGAATTTTACCCTCCTAACGCTGTCATAAGGCTCGTCAGGAGGCACTGGAGGATCATGAGGTCCAGGTTTATAAACAACCACCGGATCGCCATCGAACAGGGGATCAGCAAAAAGCTCAGTCGCCTTCTTAAAATCCATTATCGTGAAATAGTATTTATTAAAATCCTCATTGATCCGGGTTCCTCTCCCGATTATCTGTTTGAAAACCGTCATAGACTGGATACGCTGGTCAATAACTATGAGTTTGCAGGTCTGCGCATCCACACCTGTATTCATGAGTTTGGATGTGGTAGCTATCACTGGATATTTGCTCTCAGGCAGAATAAAATTATCAAGTTCCTTCTTGCCTTCCTCGTTATCTCCGGTAATTCGCATAACATATTTCCGGTTTTGAGACACAAGGTCGCCATTTTCATTTACAAGCGCCTGACGCATACGTTCAGCATGGTCGATATCTTCGCAGAACACTATCGTCTTATCAAATCGATCAGTTGCTTTCAGATACTCCGTGATCTTTTTAGCCACAAGCTGAGTGCGCTGCTCCAACACGAGCGTCCTGTCAAAATCTATCTGGTTATAAATTCGGTCTTCGATCTCCACGCCATACTTATCCAGTTTCCCCTTCTCAGGACGCCATCCTGTGAGGTCTTTATCAATGTCGATCCTTACCACTTTATACGGCGCCAAAAAACCATCATCTATCCCCTGTTTGAGGGAATATGTGTATATCGGCTCGCCAAAATAATGAATGTTAGAGACCTCTTTTGTTTCCTTCGGAGTAGCAGTCATCCCTATCTGCGTCGCTGATGAGAAATACTCAAGTATCTCGCGCCATGCCGAATCCTCAGCCGCGCTTCCCCTGTGGCATTCAT
>JAHIFK010000169.1 GCA_018900975.1 Methanobacteriota archaeon | reverse complement strand
GCCCATATCAAGCATATAAGCATCAGAAAAAGTAATAAAAGTTTTTCATGCTTCATGCATGAGCGCTAGCTCATGAGCGTTTGGGTTCATTCTTGTCTGTCATAGCAATTCTCCTTTTCTAAATTATATTATGGTTTAAAGATATAACACTTGTTTGTTCGACATCACGAGGTTCAATCACACCATCTGCCAACCAGACAATGAGTTGCTTGTTGACCCGGTCGGAAATCTGACAGCGATAAGGATCAGGGAAATAAAGGTCATGATTGGAATGTCTGAAACTCTTGACGGGGCAGTCCCCTGCGCACTGGTACCTTATGAAACAGTCCTTGCAGGCGTCCATGTTCTCAGTTACCCTTAGTTTCAATTTCGCAATACGGGCTTGATCCAAGACCACTTGGCCCTGAACCGGATCGATTTTACCGATAAAGAATTCACTCGCCGCCGGATCCTTCGAATCAAGCACCTCGTAGCATGTTGTGATGTTTCCGTCGGGCGTGATACAGAAATTCTGGCCACATGCACCGCAGAACCGTTGATTGTAACCTCCGAAGCATCGCATACCTGAATAATATACATTAACATCCTGCTTCAGACCCAGGAGAAAACATTTCAGGAACATTTCTGCGAATTGTTCCGCATCTGGTTTCGCAAGCGCGGTCGTGGCGCACCGTCCCGTTAGTGAGACGGGCTCGAAGTGAACTGTGGTAAGTCCCAGTTGTTTCGCCAACTCGATGGTACTCTCCATGGTCACCAAAGACTCGTTCGTAACAGTAGCGCGTATGGAGACGCGCCTGCCCGTTTGGACCAGAGCTTGCAGATTGCGCTCCACGATGTCATAGCTCGAGTGGCCGGAACGTAAGGGACGCAGACGATTCTGGATGTCGCGCGGGCCATCTAGACTGATGTTCACGCTAATGTTGTTCTCAATGATCCACCTGTGCACCGAATCATTGTACGTTCCGTTGGTGCCCATACCAACAGACGGCTGCAAACCCACTGCACAGGCGCGCTCACAGAAGTCCGCGACAATCTCTTTCAATGTGGCAAATTCAACCGTCGGCTCTCCGCCGCCGTGGATTGACAGGTTTACACCCTTGCGATTGGCCCGTCCTTGATCAGTATCGGCATTGAGGGTCGAAAAGAAAAGGTCCATCGCTGGCTGCCAGATGTCTCTGCTAATGGTCTTTTCAGAGTCACCTCCATGGGCATAACAATAAGCGCACCGGAGATTGCACTTCGTGGTGACAAAGATGGCCAAATGGGTTATTGAACCAGAGCGGTCGGGTATGTCGCACCTGCCTCTCTTTTCGGCTGATTCTGGCGCAATCAAAATACCCACCCTATGCAGTTGCTCAGCGACATCCGTCAATCCCTTGCGATCATTGTCAGATAGTTCGTCGAATGAGTTGGCATCGTTCGGCTTTGTGACGAATGCCAGCGTAGCTTCATTCATCGAAGCATAGGTACGAGTGGCCGGGTCGAACAAGTAAACGCCGCCGTTATGTCTGAACACCGACACCCGCGGATTCAATATAAGTCTCAATTCTGAAGTCATACGGATGGCCTTTCAACTGATATATTAGAACTGTCAATATCTTTACACTGGTTGCGCGTGCCAGTTTTTCCATGCCGCTCTTCTCTTCCTTTTGTTCTTTGACTGCCTTCTCTTAGAATATAGATCGGATGTACTGCCAATTGTCATGTCATCAATAACCTCTTTTTCGATTGGTCTTCAAGCTTCTTGCAGAAGCATGATAATCGCAAAACCCTGGATGCTTAAAATGGATTCAAGCCCGGAAGGGAACGAATTCCATTGTTATTCCGCACATGATGTTACCCATGATTGGTATTTTTATAACATTCGCAACTTACGAAATTACCACGTAGGTTTAGATAATAATCACCCGGTTTACTCTCATTTATGGATAACATTAATGGCATTTATAAATTTTGGTCATCATAAGAATTGTTCATGTCCTAACAAGAAATCTCGGCTCTCATACACATCTACCCCTCCTGAAAATCAGCGAGAAAAGGTATATGTGTTTGATTTAGAGCCAAATATACAACAGATTAAGCGATCTATTTCCGCAGGTTTTCGCAGAGAGAGAATTACAGAGAAGAGCCTCTAATTGTTAATTTATCATAGGTATATGCATTCGCCAATCACTTCTTTCAAACTCGCATATTTTCTATCAGGCAGTTTGAGAAATAATGTACTGATATGAACATGCTCAGTCTCTGTCAGATCGAACACCTTCCAGCCCTGCTTTTCTATCAGTTCACTCTTCGTTGCAGGGAACACAGCATCTTCCTCAAGTACGATCTTCAGAGATGCCAGTCCGGCAGCCTTTGTGACCTTCGGGAAGGTCCCGCTTTTTTCATATACTTTGAGACGCGCGGCATCCGAATACATCCTTGCCCCGTGGAATGTGAGATAAACATTATCCTGCCCTCTTTCTTTTGCGCTCGTTTCAATCTTCAATAATTCCGAATCATCGAACTGGTACAGGTTATGCTTTCCATGACCGAATAGGCGCGTGTACAATATATCGGAACCCACAGCAGGCATTTCTCTCGATATGTCAGTGCAGTGGATCATTCCCAGGTCGCGCATGAGTTTTATTGTTCCATCAGATACCTTCCCGCGTATCTCCCATGCCAGTTTCACATTTCCGAAATCAACTGATGAGATTAAATCCAGAATACTTTTACGTTCTTCATCGGGATTAAAAGTTGGCGGTGTCTGGATATGCATGATCTCAGCCCTTAATTCACTGCAAATACGAAGCAAACGATTGAGTATTTCATAATTTTCCTTTCTGGGGGATAGCAGGTATTTATGTGTCAGGTCTTTGTGACACCTTACTGAGAACTTGAAATTATCCGGTACTCTTTGCCTCCATGACCTGACCATCTCCATAGATGGAGTTGAATATAGCAATTAATGCATTGAAGTTTTACTATGGCGAGATGTTAAAGCGAAACTTTGTTTTTGAGATCAGAAGACCGAAGAAAGATAGGAAGCTCCCGGTTGTACTGAGCAGAGAGGAAGTTTTCAGGCCACTCTCATCTGTTGCCAATGTAAAGCACAGGGCAATCTTGATGCTCACCTATTCTGCTGGTTTGCGCGTAAGTGAAGTGGTGAAGTTAAGTATAGAGGACATTGATACCCAAAGACAACTGATTCACATAAAAGATGCGAAAGGAAGGAAGGAAGGATAGATGCACGATACTTTCTGAAGTGGCGCTGGAATCCTTAAAAGAGTATTGGAGTGAATATAAGCCTGAGAAGTGGCTATTTTCTGGAGCAGAGGATGGTAGACATATCTCTACTCGAACAGTTCAAGCAATTTTTGAGCAGGCAAAAGAGAAAGCAAGCATCAGAAAGGATGTAACCATTCATAGCTTGAGGCATAGTTTTGCCACACATCTTCTTGAAGGCGGAACTGATTTACGCTATATTCAGGAACTACTTGGCCATAAAAATTCAAAAACAACAGAGATATATACCCATGTAAGCAACAAGGCTCTGGGGAAGATTATAAGTCCATTGGATACTATGGATTTTAAGGAAATGAAGGAGTAACCTATGGAAAAAGCTGAGCAACGCATCCAAAGTGAGGATATATGCAATGCGGATATGAGCGAGTTATCGGAAATATCTAAAAACATTGATATTTAGGAGTGATAACTATGGACGAAAAGAATTCGAAAAATATTAGTCTTAAAGAATGGATTAATTTACTGCCAAGTTATATAAAACAAGTAGATCCTTTTTGGTGGATATTCATTGTAGCCCTTGTGGGAATAACATGGCATTTAGGAGGACCTGCTGAATTTATGCCTTTTAGGAAATGGTTAGTATCCCATATTATGATTATTGGGGGTCTCATTTTCTTTACTATCTGGGCATATAATAACTTAAACAAAAAAACGGTGATGTACATTGTTTCTGCTGTATGGCTGATTACTGGTGGTACATGTATAGTAATTGCTCATTTGTTTTCTCTCGTTTCGTAAGTATAAACTTTAATCGCATAAAGTATTTTTAGATACATCCGATAACAGCGGATAAAAGGGAAATCAAAGATTTCCCCAAATTGCCTTCGGCAGTTTCTTTTATCCGCAAGACGTTATCCAAAATTGGCAAACAAGAGAGGATATGAAAACATGAACACTGTTTGCCAACTCTGCGCTTGCTTCGCAACCTTGCCCTTCGGGTCGGATAACATGCTCATATCTGGCTTCGGTGCTTACTCCTGCGCCTAAAATCCCACATTTGCTCTTTCGTTGTAAAGAGTTCGTTCTCGTATGCCAGAAGTACGACCTTAAAACAAAAACTCAGTGGGTTTTATAGGCTGTTGATCGCCAAAATCTGAGCATAAATGGAACTATGAACAAACTCATTTTTTTTATGAGGATTATAAAATAAAAAATTTAATCGCTACATTTTCTCCATCATTTCCAGTGCTTCTTCAAGCGGTAATGCGGGAGCTATATGGGGCACGCCTAATTCTCTGAATGGGTATGTTATCTTTAGAATTGCTTCCTCATTTGGGGCATCGAATATTGCCACAGATATATGCCTGCCTATCAGGAGATACCTGCCTATCAATTTCACTTCTTCAGGATATTTGAATTCTTTCCAAAGTTCCAGAAGTTTTGATGTATTCTCTGAAGCCCACTTGAACCACAGTACACACAGCATACTTTCACCTCCAATGTTATGTATGTAAGTAACTTGACTTTGTTACATTAATACTTAAGTCGTTCGCAAAACCATCTGGAATCCAAATAAGCACATAAAAAGATCAATGCCAAAACATAAAAATTGTCTCATATTGAAATTTTGTCATAAAAACACCACAAACCAGAACTCAGAGGGATAG